>JANYHY010000481.1 GCA_025362165.1 Myxococcales bacterium
CGACTTGGCACGGCATGTTCCCATTCCGCTCGGCTACTACGGGTGTGCGCGAACCGGCAAGTTCCCGGCAGAAACGCGCGCCAACGATTTCTGGTAGTGTCTACTTGACAGTATGAGTGTCACGATACATCTTGATGTTCGTGAGCAAGACACCGACCGAATACAAGCTCGAGGAGCTGGCGCGCGCTGCAGGCGTGTCGCCGCGCACGGTTCGCTACTACGTTCAACGTGGGCTGCTCCCGGCGCCAGCGTTTCGAGGCAAAGACACGGCGTATGCGCCTATGCACCTGCTGCGTCTGCGTGCGATCAAGAAGCTGCAGGACGCCTTCCTGCCGCTCGACGCGATCGCCGTCACGCTCGCGAGCTCGACCGACCACGAGCTCGAGGAGATCGCGAAGGGTCGCAAGACCATCGCGCTCGTCGCACCACAAGCGGCGCCGCACCCCAAGCCCGTGCACACGCCGAGCGCGGAACGAGTGGAGCGCTACACGCTGGCAGATGGCGTGGAGCTGCTGGTGGCGGGCAACTTGAAGGGCGAGGCCAAAGACCTCGTCGCAGAGATTCTGAAGACAGCAACCAAACACGGAGGGACACGATGAGCATCGAGAGCGCGCTTCGATCGACGGACGGCCTGAACATTCCTCTCCTCGGCGTGGAGGTCACGGGCGAAGTGCTCGGAGGCATCGCGCGAACGGTGGTGCGGCAACGCTACAAGAACCGCGAGAGCAAGCCGATCGAGGCCATCTACACGTTCCCGCTGCCTAGCGAGTCCGCGCTCGTCGGGTTCGCCATGACGTGCGCAGGCCGCACCATGAAGGGCGTCGTGAAGGAGCGTGACCAGGCGTTCCTCGAGTACGACGACGCGATCCACAAGGGCCACGGCGCCGCGCTCGTGGACGAAGAGCGCCGCAACGTGTTCACCGCGAGCGTTGGCAATCTGTTGCCGGACGAAGAGACCGTGATCGAGATCGAGCTGCTCGAGCGGCTCACCGCGGACGAGGGCGCGCTGCGTTGGATGCTGCCTACGCTGGTCGCGCCCCGCTACATGCCAGGCACGCCTTCCGGAGATCGCACAGGTCACGGCTCAGCGGAGCCAACGACGCGCGTACCCGACGCAGATCGGATCTCGCCGCCGATCGGCGCGGTGGACTATGGCATCTCGATCGACATGCGCTTCATGCTGGGCGAAGACCTCACGGTCGAGAGCCCGTCTCATGTCATCAGCTCCGAGAAGATCGAGGGCGGCGTCCGCGTAAAATTCGCTTCAAGAGAGGTCGCGCTCGATCGCGACGTCGTCATCACGGCGCGCGGCGCAGAGGCGTCCACCACCTCGTACGTGGCGCACAGAGTCACCGGCGAAGAGGGCTACGTGGCCATCACCGTCGTGCCAGATCTCTTCAGCTTCGCCAAGTCCGGCGGCAAGCAGCGCGTGGTGTTCTTGGTCGATATTTCAGGCTCGATGGCAGGTGAGTCCATCGATCAGGCGCGCGCGGCGCTTCGCTTGTGCTTGCGCCAACTCCGTGAGGGTGACCTCTTCAACGTGATCGCGTTCGACCATCAGTTCACGTCTTTCCAGGTGGACCTGGTGCCGTTCACCCAACGCACCCTCGACGCGGCAGATCGCTGGGCTTCGTCGCTTCAAACGAATGGTGGCACGGAGATGCTCGCACCGCTCGTCGCTGCCGCGCAGATGGCGCAAGGCGGTGTCGTGGTGTTGTTGACCGACGGTCAGGTCGGCAATGAAGCGGAGATCCTGGAGCGCGTGCTCGAGAAGGCGAACGGCGCGCGCCTCTACACGTTTGGCATCGGCACGAACGTGAGTGACGTGTTGCTCCGCGATCTCGCCAAGCGCACAGGAGGCGCGTGTGAACTCATTTACCCGGGCGAGCGTATCGACGACAAGGTGATCGCTCAGTTCGCCCGCGCGACCGCCCCGCGTGTCGATGGACTCGACGTGAAGACACCTGGGCTCGAGCTGTCCGAGATGGCGCCGAGCGCGTCGTCCTCGCTCGTCGACGGCGAGCCGTGGACTGTCTTCGCGCGGTACGGTCACGCGAGCGATGGCGCGGTCGAGTTGCGCGGCAAGATCGACGGAGAGGCCTTCTTCTTGCGGGTTCCGGTGTCGTTGCCAAACGTGAGTCAGAACGAAGCGGTCGCCAAGCTCTGGGCGCGAGAGCGCATTCGCGAGCTGGAGGGAGCGAGCGTGTCGGGTCGTCGCGCGGAGGCGAGCAAAGCAAGGATCCTGAAGCTCGCGCTCGATCATCAGCTCGCGAGCTCGCTCACGTCGATGGTCGTCGTCGAGATGCGCGAAGGCGATCGCCGCGCGCAGGGCGTACCCGATACGCGCGTCGTGCCTGTGAGCGCGCCGCATGGATGGGCGATGTTCCAGAAGCCGCAGCTGGAACGAACGAGGATGAGCCAAGTCCTGAGCGGGCCTGCTCCTTCAGGGCCGCCGATGCAGATGTCTCAGGCCCCGTCGCAAGCTTCGTTCGGCGCGCCGATGCGCCCTGCATCGGTCGCCGCGCCATCGCCCGTCGCGGCAGGGTCCGCGAAGAGCAAGAAGGTCGGCGTCGTCGGCCGCGTGATGGACTTCCTCTCGATCTCGAAGGAGGAGAGCGCGAGCGCCGACGGGTTCGCAGAAGCCACCGAAAAGACGGCGGTGACGCCGATGCCCAGGGATCCAGCCGGGATCCTCTCTCGACAGCTCGCGAGCGGTTTGTGGGCGGGCGAGGACGGCGGCACCGAGGCCAGCGTTCGAGCGACTGCTCTCGCGCTGTTGACCCTGAACCTCGCGGGCATCAACACCGCTCACGCGATGTATGGCGCGCAGCTGAAAAAGGCGGTCTCTGCGCTCGTCGCGGCCGCAGACGCTCTCGGTGACAAGACCTTGCGAGAGCTTGCCCTGTGCGCCGGGTGGCTCGTCGCAAGTGGCGCGCGCTCGCGTGCGCAGGTGGTGGAGGTCGCCGAGAAGCATGGCATCACATTCGCCGACGAGACCTCGGTGCGAACCCGCGCGGACGCGCTCGCTAGCTAAAGCATCAATGTGTGGTGGGGCGTAACGATGGCGCGCTTGAGAGGCGCAGTCGCTGTCGCGCCCGGCCACACGACGCACTCGTTCAGCTCACCCGAGCCACTGACGCGTGCCCCGTCACCGACGATACTTCGCTTCAAACGAACGTCGTCGGTGACGTGCGCGGTGGGCCCGACCCACGCGTCCCGGTTGGCGAGCCATGCCAGGTTCGCTGCGAGGTAAGCGACTGGCGTACCGAGATCGGTGAACGGAGTCGTGACGTCGAAGGTGGTGAGCAGCTTGCCGCTCGCCATCGCAGGCAGGCAGACGTCTTCGACGAGACCACCGGGGCTCGGGAACGCGCGCAAGAAGTCGCGAGCGATCACGTAGATACCGAGAAAGTCGCCCCCGCGAGCCTCTTCTGCGAAGGATGTCTTCCGCAAGCGCACGACGCGACCATCCGCTGCGACGCCGACGTTTCCCTGATGGACCGCGCGAGGAGTGATGGCCAAGCACAAGACACCGACGCGGGCAGCACGTAGCCCAGCGACGTCCACGTCGGCGATGATGTCCGCGTTGTAGACGAGCACGTCCGTGTCTCCGAGGAGCGCCCGCGCGTGAGCCACGCCTCCAGCGGTCCCGAGCAGCTCTTTTTCGCGTGAAACGAAGACGTCGACCGTCTTGCTCCACTCGGCGATCGCGTCCGCGTGGTGGTGCGCGTTGACGACGATCCGCTCCTCACCCCGCGCGCGAAGCCTCGCGACGACATCAGAGAGCATGGGGCGATCGCCGAGCGGCACGAGCCCCTTGGGGACATGATCCGTGAGCGGGCGCAGCCGAGTACCGAGCCCAGCGGCCAGCACCATCGCGGTCACGGGAAGAATGACTCCACGACGCTCGAGCCGCCGCCCACGATCAGCACTGCGCCCGTAGGGGCGACGAGCGAGCGCGCGCGGTGACGGGGGAGCTTGAACATGACCTCCGCCATTGACGACGCAGTGACCATGAAGGATCGCGTGACGCCAGCGTCGTCGTCTCCGATCAGGATCGCGCTCGACGCATCCAAGCCATACACGTGACTGCCTGAGAGCTTCGCTGGCGTGACGAGCCACGGGGTGAGAGCACAGCTCGCACCACACGACATATCGATCGTGCGAGCGCTGGCGGGCGCACCAGTTTCGTCGACGCCTCCCGCTACCAACACGATCGAGCCCGATAACAGCGATGCGCCAGCGCCGGTCGTGGCGTCGGGCTTGAACGGCAGGGCCGTCCCGGAGGTCGCTTTGGGCGAGAGCAGCTCCACCCCTGCACCTGTCGCGCTGCCGCCAAAGACGACGACTCCTTTGCCGACGACGAATGTGGCGGCCGCGCCGAGCCGAGGCGCGAGCAGGCGCGCGGCAGAGATGACACCCGCTGTGCTCACGACCAGCACGGCGGAGGTTGGCGGCTGAGTCGATCGGGTCGCACCCACGACATAGGCAGTCCCGTCATCTCCGAGCACTACGTCTCCACCGGCGACCTCCGCGAACGTCATTCCGCTCGGCGGATCGATCGCCTTCACGCTCGCGTCGGAGAGGCCGAAGCTCGATGCGCCGTCATCTGCGATCGTGACGATGGCGTTGTTCTCGATGACCATGGACTGCGGAGCTCGAGGCAGCACGGCCGTGTTCGTGAGCGCGGCGAGAGACGCCAGATCGTAGCCGGTGACGTTCTTCGCGTTGGCAGAATTGGAGCCGCCAGCGACGAGCACGCTCCGCCGATTGAGCACCGCGATCGCCGGACTCTCACGCGCGTCGAGCGTCCCAGGCATGCGCGCCCACTCCCCGGTGCGTTGCACGAACACGGGGAAGGTCGCGTCCTGGAGCGATCCATAGGCTAAAAATAGGCTCGATCCGAACACGAGGTGTTTGCCTGTCGAGTCCTGCCCGCTCACTCGCAGGCTCACGACTTCGGTCTGCGTGTGGTCGCCGAGGTCCACCGTGCTCGTTGGGAGTGCGACGCTCACGACGGTCTTGCTCGTGCCGTCGGGCGCGAGCGCTTCGACCACGAGCTTGCTTGGCGCAGGCGCGCGCGAGAACACGTCGGTCTCTGCGCCTGTCACGAGCGAGAGGGTCCCTGATGGCTTGCTGCTGCACGCGAGCAACACCAACATCGAACCGATCCAACGGCGCATGCGGTCGAAGTAGCACGGAACAGGTGCGCCTTCTCGAACATGAGGGCACGCCGTAGTCTGCGTCGCGTGAACGACGCTCAACGGTGGATCCTCTCGCTCTCCTGCATCATCGTGCTCGAGGAGAACCCTGGCGCGTTCGAGGCGCTCGCGATTTTGGGCGCGCAACCGCGGCCTCGAAGCACCGCGTGGGCAGTCGTCGGGCTCTCGGACGCGTGGGGCGTGACGAGCACGGCGCAGCTCGAGACGGAGTTCGAGTTGCTCATGGCAACCGAGGATGGCGAGCCTGGGTTCGATCTCGCGCGAGCGGCGGACCTCGCGCAGAACGGCTACGCGGCATACCTCATCACGCGAGAGACCGCGTGGGCGTGGCTGTTGCGCGTCGCCGTGAAGGCTCAAGCGGAGCTCGAGGATTTCCGCGCGTTCGCCGAGAGCTATCGCCGAGGCGCAGAAGAACGCGACGACGAAGATGAGCTGGAAGAGCTCGACGGCGTCATCGCTTTGGTCCTCACCGATCCGAGGAGCCCGTGGGTGAGCTTGGCGTTTGACATGTCATTGAATGACGTCGAAATGCCGCAACAGACAGCCCGATCGTGGCGCGTGACTGGCACCATCAACGCGACGCTCGCGGCCGCCAGCGACGGAGATCGAATCGTGGTCCCAGCCGGAACCTACCGCGAGCGCATCCGAGTCTCGACGCCCGAGTGGGACTCGGACGAAGTCGATCCTCTGCCGCGTGCGCCGTCCGTGGAAATCGTGGGCGAAGGTCGCGTCGTGATCACACACGACGCCGGCCCTGTGATCGTAGTGGCCGCTGGCGGGCTCGTGCTCGAGGGGATCCGCATCGAGAACGATCGCCCGACGCTCGCAGATCCTGAGGACATCGACGGCGACGTCGCACGCGTGATTGACGGCTCGCTGCGCCTGGTGCGATGCGATGTCTCGGCGAGAGCAGGGCGCGGGATCGTGATCTTCGAGGCAGGTCAGCTCGTCGAGTGCGGCGTCGAGACTGGTGGCTTTCCCGCGGTGCTGAGCACGCGCGTGGTCGTGGTGGATCGCTCGGCGATGTCGGGCGGCGGGCTCATCCTCACTGAAGAGGGTGAGGGGTTCATCCAAGACTCCAAGGTAGTTGGCTCGAAGTACTCGGGGCTCGAAGCGAGAGACTCGGCGGTAGCCAAGGCGGAGCGCTGTGTGTTTCAGGACTGCGTGATGGCTGGCGCGGTCGTCTTCGACCAAGGGATCGTTGAGCTCTCGCACTGTGAGATGACGGGCAACACCTATGCGGGCTTCGCCGTTCAATCGGGCCGCGGCACGGCGAGCGACTGCAAGATGACCAGCAACGTCGGCAACGGCGCGCGGTACGAAGGGCGACGCTCGCACGGCGCGCTCGTGAGGTGCGAGCTCCGCGGGAACCATGCGGCGGCGATCTTCGTGGTGGACCACGGAAGTGTCACGGTCGCCCAATCGACGGCGGAGAGTCACGGCACGGGCGGCGGAGTCGTGATTCAAGACGGGAACGCACACATCTCGAGCACGACCATCCTCGGGAGCGAAGTGAACGCCGTCGAGATTCGCGGCAAGAGCGCGCCCACTTTCTCGGGCTGCACCATCCGGGGCAACGGAGGCGAAGGCGTGCTCGTCGACGGCGGCGCCAAGCCGCGCATCAGCAAGTGCACGATCAAGGACGGCGCGCAATCTGGCGTGTTCATCCAAGACGGGCAACCACACCTGACCGACTGCGAAATCTCCGGTCATCAGAAGGTGGGCGTGGTCTCCGAGAAAGGGAGTGGGGCCGTCATCCGCTGCAAAATTCATCACAACAAAGCGTTCGCGATTCAAGCCGGTGCG
>JANYHY010000495.1 GCA_025362165.1 Myxococcales bacterium
TCGAGCACCGCATCTTCCGCGAGGCGCTGCGCTTCACCAAATTGGGCAAGGGACTAGAGCTGCACTCGCTCGCGGATGTGCCTGCCAATAGCGGGCTCGGGTCTTCATCTTCTTTCACGCTCGCGTTGCTCAACGGTCTGCACGCGTTCCAACGCGAGTTCGTGCCCACCGAGCAGCTCGCGCAAGAGGCGTGTCATATCGAGATCGAGGTGCTGAAAGAGCCCATCGGCAAGCAGGATCAATACATCGCCGCTTACGGTGGGATCACCGCGCTCACCTTCGACAAGGACGGCTCGGTGCACGTCGAACGATTGCCCGTCAGTGAGAGCGTGATCGACGAGCTCGAGACCAACCTGATGATCTTTTATTCTGGTGTCGAGCGCAGCGCGTCCGCGGTCTTGAGCGAACAGGCCAAGACCGTGAAGGCCAACAAGGACGACGCAGTCGCGCGCATGCACCGCATCAAGGAGATCGGCTACGAGACGAAGAAGCTGCTGCTCGACGGCCAAGTTGATCGTTACGGAGATCTCCTGCACGAACATTGGACAGCCAAGCGCAAGCTCGCGTCCAACATGACGGACTCGGTGATCGACGAGCACTACGCGGCGGCGCGGACCGCAGGCGCGATCGGCGGCAAGCTGATGGGCGCAGGCGGCGGAGGCTTCTTCATGTTCTACGTTCGCCCCGCGGAGAAGCGGCGCGTGCACGAGACGCTCGTCGCGCGAGGCCTGCGCCCCATGCGCTTTCACTTCGACTTCGACGGCGCGCGCATCGCCACCAACTTGCACCGGAGCTAGCCATGCGGACCATCCTCGTCACTGGAGCGACAGACGGCATTGGCAAAGAGTCCGCGCGCGTCTTGTCGTCCCTTGGCCACCGCGTGTTGGTGCATGGGCGCACCGAAGATAAGGCGAACCGTGTCGCGGCCGAGCTCGGCGCGGGATCGATTGCTGTCTGGGGCGACCTCTCGAGTCTGAGTGAAGTGCGCGCTCTCGCAGAGCGTGTCCACGAGAAGGTGGACCACCTGGACGTCCTCGTGAACAACGCTGGCGTGTTCCAGAAGAAGCGCGAGGAGACTGCGGATGGCTTCGAGCTTACGGTCGGCGTCAATCACTTCGCTCATTTTCTCCTGACCCATTTGTTGCTCGATCTGCTGAAAAAGAGCCCCTCTCCGCGCATCGTCAACACGAGCTCTGGAGTGCACGCGGGCGCAGATCTCGACATCGGCGATCTGCAGCTCTCGCGCGACTGGAGCGGATATGGGGCCTACGCGACGAGCAAGCTGATGAACGTCTTGTTCACCACCGAGCTCGTCAAGCGACTCGCAGGCACGAGCATCGTGGTCCACTCACTGCACCCTGGGGTCGTCGCGACGAAGCTCCTGCGCTCCGGCTTCGGCGGAGGCGGCACGCCAGTGAGCGAGAGCACCGGCACGACGGTGATGGTCGCGATCGATCCCACCGTCAGGCAGAGCACTGGCAAGTATTGGTCGAACGAGCGAGAGACGAAGCCGTCGCCGCGGAGCCAAGACGCAGCGCTCGCCAAGGCGCTCTACGAAGAGAGCTGCAAGCTCACGGGCGTCACTCCCCTCCCCAGTCGATAATCGGATAGTCTCGCCTCGCGATGGTCGAGCGCGAGGACAGCACCGCCTTTCACCCGCGGCGCGGGAGCGAGCCGCCGGAGCCAGACCCGCGCATCAAGGCGGACATCGAGCGCATCCACACCGAAGCGGACGTCCCAACGCTGCTGCTCGAGCTGAAGAACCCAGTCGCTGAGCGGCTCGTCGACGAAGAGAAGCTCGCAGCCGGAGGGATGGGCACGGTGAGCGTCGTCTCGGACCGCGCGCTTGGGCGGCGCATGGCCAAAAAGAGCATCGTGCCGCTGCTACGCGAAGACGCGCGCATGCTCCGTATGTTCCTGCGGGAGGCGCGCACGACGGGTCAGCTCGATCACCCGAACATCGTGCCGGTCTACGATCTCGGCGACCGCAACGGCGAGCTGTACTTCACGATGAAGCTCGTCCAAGGACGAACGCTCAAAGACGTGATCCGCGCGCTGCCTGAGGGGGCGCTTCATCCGCTGGAGCTGTTCAACTTTCTCGACGCGATCGTGAAGGTCTGCGACGCGCTCGCGTTCGCGCACTCGCGCGGCATCGTGCACTGCGACGTCAAGAGCGCGAACGTGATGGTCGGCGACTTTGGCCAGGTCTACTTGATGGACTGGGGCATCGCGCGACCGCTGCACGCGGCGACTCGCGGTTCGAGCCCGGATCTGGCGGCGGTAGCGCGCAAAGCCAGCAAGTCGCAGCCAGATGGTGAGCCCATCACGGACGCGACGGGAGACGCCGTGCTCGGCACCGCCGCGTACATGTCGCCCGAGCAAGCGCAGGGCAAGCGCTTCTTGCTCGACGCACGCGCGGACGTGTTCTCCACCGGTGCGATCCTTTACGAACTGTTGACTCGTCAACCACCGTATCGCGGCGAGTCTCGCGAAGAGACGCTCGAGCTCGCGAGGGAGGCGCGGTACCACAAGCCGAGCGAGCTCGTCGGCGAGCATGTCGCTCCTGAGCTCGAGCGCATCGTGCTCAAGGCGATGGCGCGGCACCGCAGCGATCGTTACGCCGACACTGGCGAGCTGAAAGAGGACCTCGTGCGCTTCATGCGCGGAGGCGCGGAGTTCCCGCAGACGAGCTTCAAGCGCGGCACGTACATCGTCCGAGAAGGCGAGCCGGGCAACGCCGCGTACATCATCGTGTCGGGCAAGTGCGACGTGCTCAAGATCGTGAACGGCGCCGTCACCACGATGACGACCCTCGGCGCGGGCGTGGTGTTCGGCGAGACCGCGATCTTGAGCGAGGGTCCGCGCACCGCCACAGTGCTCGCCACAGAGGACACGACGGCGCTCATCGTCACGCGCACAGTGCTCGAGCGAGAGCTCGCGACGATGAAGCCGTGGATGGCGCGGCTGATTCATGCCCTCGCGACGCGTATGCGTGATGTCTACACGCAAAAGCGCGTGACGCTCTCCGGCGGGCCGACGGCGACGCGCCTCGCGAACCAGCTCTACATGCAGCTCATCGCGTGGGGCACGCGCGACGAGACCGGCCTCTGGTTGCCGTGGTCGCAAGTCGCGCGCGAGCTCGAGGCACAGATGGGCGCCCCTCCGCTCACGATCCACATGGTCGTCGGGATGTATCCGCAGCTCGTGCTCGATCTCGATCGCGATCGCATCACGCTCACGGACGCGGCTTCGTTGATCCAAAAGCTGCGCTCGCAGCTCGCGTGATTGATCCGGTCACCGCCTTCGTCCTCTTCTCTGCGGCGAGCAGTGCCATGGGCGCGCTTCTTCTCCGATCCATTCGGAGGGCCAACGCGCGGCGGGCCGAAGTATGGAAGAAAGCGGCTGAGCTGCTCGGCGGAGAGTTCCTCCTCACGAGAGGTCCGTGGCAGGATCGCCTCCCTATGGCGATTCGTGCGCGCGTCAACGGCGTCCACGTCTGCGCCGACTCTTACGTGGTGTCGTCTGGACAGTCGTCGAACACCTGGACGCGCATCGTGGCGACCAACCGAGACGCGCCCGAGGTCCGCATCGAGGTTCGCGAGCGATCGCTGCTCACATCGGTAGGCAGGTTGCTCGGCGCGCAAGACGTCGACGTGTCGCGCCCGGAGCTGAGCGAGCACGTCATCAAGGCTGGCGACGAGTCGATCGCGCGCGCGTGGATCTCTCCGTCAGTCGCGAGAGCGATCGTCGCGTGTGCTCCCTACACGTTCTCCTGCGGTGACAAACTGAGCGTTGTGCGCGCTGCTCTGGAGGACGACGCGGATCGCCTCGCTCGAACGGCGCGCGCGACCGCTGCGTTCGCTGCTCGTGGCGACGAAATCGTCGCGGCTTGGTCATCCTTGGCGAGCGCGTTGAGCGGCGTCGTGGAGGAACCTCTCGTGCTCGTCGACAGGGCCGTTCAAGGCAAGATCACGGTGCTTCGTAGCTCGGTCGAGGTCTCGATCGAGTTCGCGTTGGACGACGCGCGCACGATCACGACGATACGCTCGCGGCGAACCAAGCACGACGACGAGTTCACGATAGAGCGCGCCGCGGTGCGACGTTTGTCTGCCCTCCCCCACGAACGTGGGGGAGCTGGAGGGGGCGGCGATCCGGCGTTCGACTCCGCCTACACGCTCGACATGGCCGACACGACGAGCGCGCCATCCGCAGAGGCGCGCGACAAATTGCTCGCTTGCATGCCGATGAAGGTCATCGCGCATCGTGAGCACCTCACGCTCTTGCTCGAAGGACTGGAGCTCGACCACGAGCGTGTCCGCAACGCGGTGGACGCCGTAGCGCTTCTCGCGATCGGGTCACCCGATGGTCCTTATCGCTAGACGTATCCGATCTCCTTTAGATCGTGGCGAGCTCTTGGAGAGAGCGCTCACTCTTCAGTCGTTGGACGAGCGCCGCGCTCAACGGCTTGTTCGCGAGCACGTGCGCGACGTCGGTCTTGTTGATTTTCTTCTCGTAGTACTCGTCCGCGAACCCTACGTACGAGGACGCGTCTCCCGCGAGTGGAGTCAGCAGCTCTTCGGATCCGTCCGGGTCCTTCGTCTTTGGCCAAAGGATGTCTCCGATGGACCAAGACTTCGCCTTCGAGAGTCTCCAGACGAGGAACGTAGTCTCCTCCATCATGAACGACGGCTCTTCGAGGAACGACGCAAGCGCGCCTGGAAATCCGCTCAACAGGCCTGGATACAGGGCGATCCCGCGCTGCTGCTCGTTCTTCGCCTTCGGACGAAACGGGCTCATCGCGGACTCGTGCGCGAAGCCCTTGATCACAGTGCCCACCGAAGAGAACAGGATGAACATGTCCTCGCCGCTACCGTTGCGCATGGACGCCAGCATCGACTTGCCGGACCACTTGGCGTTGAACGACCAATAGCGAGACTCCCAATCTTCGCAGAGGATCGCGTCGAGCGCGGCGAGGCCCTTCGTGATGCGGACGAGCTCTGTCTCGGACGGGAGCGCCGCCAAAGAACGAGTCGAGATCATGAGAGCATCGTACAATGCGCGCGATGTTCGAAGAAGGCGGCCCCACGTTCTTGGAGTTGATGCAGCAAGCGCTCTCGTCGACACAGCGTGGCTACGATCTGATCGCGCCCAAATTCGACAAGACTCCATTCCGCACGCCTGACGCGATCCTC
>JANYHY010000536.1 GCA_025362165.1 Myxococcales bacterium
CATGTGATCCTCGGAGACGAGAAGCAAGCGGGCGAGCTATTTCGAGTGGGCCTCAAGCTCGAGCGTGATCGCAACCCGCAGAGCGATCTCTGCGGCAGCCTGATGAAGTGGGTCGCCGCGGTCTAAGACTCGGGATCAGCCCGTCTTCTTCTCGCCCTTCTCGCGAGGCTTCGCCTTCTTGGGCGGCGGCTTCTCGGAGGCGGGACCCGACTCGGCGGAAGCGCTCGCTGACTGATCGAGGCTTCGCTTGAGCGCCTCGAAGAGATCGATGATCTGCGCCTTCGGTGCCTCTTGCGCGACGACGATCTCTTGCCCGGAGACCTTCGCCTCGACGGCGCTCTTCACGCGCTCCACGTAGTCGTCCTTGAATTCCTTCGGGTTGAACGCTTTCGTGGCGAGCTGCTCGATGAGCTTGTCTGCGAGCTGCTCCTCCACGGGCTTGAAACCGGTCTCCGAGCCGAGCTCGATCTCGTCGAAGGCGCGCACCTCGTTCGAGTAGTAGACGTAATGCAGGATGAGGCCGCGCGAGCGGTACGGGCGGATGAGCACGAGCTGCTCTTTGCCGCGCGTCCAGTAGCGACCTACCGCGACGCGCTTGGTCCGCTGCATGGACTTGCTCAGCAGCTGATACGCCTTGTCCCCGCCCTTGTCGGGCCCGAGGTAATAGCTCTTCTCGATCTGGATGAAGTCCACCGTGTCTTCGGGCACGAACTCGATCAGCTCGAGGCTGTCCGTCTTCGGGCTCTCCATCTTCTTGAGCTCGCCCTCGTCGAACTGCACGAACTGCTCCTTCGCGAACTCGAAGCCCTTCACCATTTCGGTGCGCTCGACGATGCAGTTGTCGATGGGACAGAAGTATTGTTGCTTCATCCTCCCGCCGCACTTCTTGTGCAACATGTTGAAGCTCACGTTCTGCGACGAGGCCGCCGTGAAGAGCTTGAAGGGGATGGAGACGAGACCAAAGCTGATCGTGCCTGAACCGATTGAACGAGCTGCCATGCATCGAATCGTATGTGGCCGCGACGCCAAAAGGCTAAAAAACAGGCGCCTCCTGCGCATGTGTGCAGCATGCAGGTGCTAGTCTGAGCGCGTGGTCGACGACGCCGACAAGCTCCGATCCTACCGCGACAAACGCGACGCGAGCGGCACGCCGGAGCCGATGGGTGAGTCGCTGCGACGCCCCACGTCCACGCGCAACGGAGCGTTCGTCGTGCACCTGCATCACGCGACGGGCAAGCACTACGATCTACGACTGGAGATCGGCGGCGTGCTCGCGAGCTTCGCGGTGCCACACGGACCGACGCTCGATCCCGAGAAAAAAGTCCTCGCCATCAACACCGAGGACCACCCGATCGAGTACCTCGCGTTCGAGGCCGTGATCCCCAAAGGACAGTACGGCGCGGGTCCGATGATCGCGTGGGACCGCGGCGGCATCCGATATCTCGACACGACCGCGGAGGAAGGCCTCGTCCTCGGCAAGCTCGACTTCATGCTCACGGGCTTCAAGCTCAAGGGGCGCTTCGCGCTGATCAAGCTCGCCAAGAGCGACAAGGGCAACGAGTGGCTGCTCATCAAGAAGAACGACGCGTTCGCGCAACCGAAGACCGCGATCATCGAGACGGCCACGCGAAGCGTCTTGAGCGGGCTCACGATCGACGAGCTGCAGCGCGCGGGAGATATCGTCAAAGAGGCTCAAATGCAGGCGATCACAGCGGGCGCGAAGATCGCCGTGGTGAACGCGCTCACGCTCGAACCGATGCTTTGTGCTTCTGCCGAAGAGGCCGAGATGCCGACTTCGGGCTACACGTTCGAGCTGAAGCTCGACGGCGTTCGCATCGTCGCGCAGAAAGACGCGAGCGGCGTCACGCTCACGTATCGATCTCATCGCGACGCGAGCACGGCCTACCCGGAGATCGTTCAAGCAGTAGAGGCGATGTGCCCAGACCGCGTCGTGCTCGACGGAGAGATCGTCGCGTTCGACGACGAGGGCTTGCCGAACTTCCAAAAGCTCTCTCAGCGCATCGGATTGAAGGGCAGCACGATCCCCGTCGTCTACTTGGTGTTCGACGTGCTCGCGATCGGCGACCTCGATCTGCGCGACCTTCCGCTCTTGGCGCGACGTCAGCTCCTTCGCAAGATCCTGCCGGGTGGAGGCTTCGTGCGACCTCTCGATTTCCTGGAGAAAGACGGGCGCGCGCTCTTCGACTTCTGTCGCTCGCGCCGCCTCGAGGGCGTCGTCGCCAAGCGTGCAGATTCTCCGTATCGCGCGAGCAAGAAGCGAACACGCGACTGGATCAAGATCAAATGCGAGCGCGACGAGAGCTTCGTCGTGATCGGTTGGACACGCGGCAACGAAGGACGCTCGCGGCTCGGTGCGTTGGAGCTCGCCGCATATGACGAGAACGGCGTGCTCACCGCATGCGGAAAAGCTGGCAGCGGTCTCGACGAAAAGACGATCGACATTTTGTTACCGCAGCTCGAGGCGCTGAAGACGAGCAAGAAGATGTACGCGGGCGATCCTGGAGATGCCCCGCTCGGTCGCACGATGGTCAAACCAGAGATCGTCGTCTCGGTTCGCTTCCTCGGTTTCTCGGACGAAGGACTCTTGCGCTTCCCGTCGTTCCGCGGAGTCGATCACGATCGGCAACCGAAAGACTGCACGGTGCTCCCTCACCGCGACGAGCTCAAAGCACCCGTCGAAGGCGAAGAGGCACCGCTGAGCACTGCAGCACCCAACTCACGGCGCGTCGCTCTCACGAACCAGCAGAAAATATTCTGGCCCAAAGACGGCTACACGAAGGGAGATCTTTGTTCGTACTACGAAGCGATCGCGCCCACGATTTTGCCGTATTTGCGTGATCGGCCGATCGTCGTCGTTCGATATCCAGACGGCATCGCGGGCAAGAGTTTCTTCCAGTGGAACATCCCGTTCGGGTTTCCGAAATGGATGAGACACGCCGCGCTTGGTGATGACGACGAAGACACCAAGAAGAAGCGCGTGTTCTTGGTGGACGACGCGATCGGTCTGCTTACGCTCGCCAACACCGGCGCGATCCCGATGCACATCCTCGGGTGCCGAGAGCAGTCCGTCACTCAATGCGACTTCTGCACGATCGACTTCGACGTAGACCTCGCCTCGTTCGCGCACGGCGTCACACTCGCGTTCGAGCTGCGCCGAATCTTGGACGACATCGGCCTCGTCGGTTACCCGAAGACGAGCGGACAGAGCGGGCTGCACGTGCTGATTCCCCTCGGACCCGGCGTGAGCTTCGAGACGGCACAAGCGCTGAACGCGTTGTTCGGACGTCTCGTCACGCAAGCCCACCAGGACATCGCGACCATGGAGATGAGCGTCAGCAAGCGCGGCGCGAAGGTGTTCGTGGACATTGGTCAGACCGGAAAGCGACGCACGATCGTCGCGCCCTATTCGGTGCGCGCAAAAGACGGCGCGTCTGTATCGACGCCTGTTCGATGGGAAGAAATCACCCCAGAGCTCGACGCATCACAGTTCACGATCCGCACGGTTCCTGCCCGTGTCGCGAGAGACGGAGACCCTATGCGCGCCATGCTCGAGCAGACGCCCAACGTACCCGCCGCAATTGCCAAGCTAGGCAAACGCCTCAGCGGATGATCACCACGCGGCACGCTGAAGCGTCGCTGGCGGGCCTAGTGTTGTAAAATACACGTACTGATCGTCGGCCGCGAGATCGACGACGTGCGAGAGCTTCGACGCGACGACGCTGAGAGCGCCCAATGGTGAGACGTGAGTGATGCTGTCGTCTGTGGCGATGAACACGTCGGAGCCAAACGAGGTCATCGCGCGCGTGCTCATGAATGACGCATCACCGAGCTGCGCGCCGCCATCGATGCCCGTGAGCACGGTCACACCGGATGGCCGTGCGGTGATTGCGACGGCGTTCGCGTCTGCCAGAAGATCCACGGCGCCGTCTGCATATCGATGTCGGACATCGCCACCACCAATTGCCCAAACGCCGTCGTAGAGCGCAAACGTCTTGTACGTCTGAGGCTCGTCGATCGGTAACAGGAGACCATCGCTCGCGTCGATAGTGTTGCGCGTCAAGAACGTGCCTGCGTCTCGGCGCGTGAGCCAAAACACACCACCAGCATCGTCCAAATCGATTGACCGTGCAGGATCCACGACTCCGATCAGCGAGACCATGGCGTCCGATCCGGCATCTTTCAGCCGCACTCCGGCGACGCGACCGTCCTTGCTGCCTCCGTCGCTCGCGTCGCGCAGCGCGAGATAGACATAGTTGTTGTCGCACGCGAGCCCGCCCGTTGGCGCGCGGTCGAGCAACGCGAGTGTGCGCATCGTGCCGCCGCTCTTGTCGGTCGCGACGAGCAGCGCACCGTCCGCATAGACGAGATCCTTTCCGCACACCACGAGCCCCAGCGGCTCGTCGCTGAGAGTCTGCAACCACTCGACCGTCGTGGTTCCTGCGTCGTTCAACATGGAGCATTCAGTCGTCGACTCGCAGCCGTCGATAGCTTCGTTGTTGCAGTCGAACCAACCGTCCTCGCACGCGACATGGCAACCGTGGGACAGGACATGCGGACCTGGGTTGCTCGCATCGTCGCAATCGACAATCGGAACGTCGAAGTTGAAGAGCGCACCTCCTTGCGAGCCGCCACAACCTTGTGGTGATGATGAGTCTTGGGGGTTGCCGCAACCGCCGCAGCCGGTCTCCACGCGACCGCCGCATGCGGGCGTAATCATGAGCGCGACAGCGAGCCACATCCCGCGAGGAAGCGCCATACGACAGTATGGCCGCAGATCAGAACAACCGTCAGCCGAAGGGTTGTTCGAGCTCGGATTTGAAAGTCACGAGGGCGCTCGCGAGGGCTTCGAGGGCTTCGCCGAGAGCGGTGCCGCCGAACTCTTCGCTCGCCTCGACGCGCTTCTGCTCTACCAAAGTCATCTCATACAGCCACGCGACCTCGGCGAGCGACGAACGCAAGGCCGACCACTCAGGCTGCATCGCGTTGAGCTCGATCGCGAGACGACCGAGCGCCTCCGTCACGCCCTCCAACCAAAGATAGGTGCCCGCGAAATACGGGGCGAGCGGACCCTCGAGGCGATCTTCTTGGGCCGCGATGTCGACCGCAGCCTCGAGTGCGTTGCGCACCACCGCGAGCAGACCCGCGCGCTTGCGTAACGAGAGCTCTGCTGCTTGCGCGGACATGTCATACGAATCGAAGGTTGCGCACTCACGCTCCACGAGGGCGACCGCAGACGCGAGGGTCGCGTGACGACGGCGCGCAAGACCGAGAGTTGTCTCCTCCTCACGCGGAACGACGCCGACATACGAGCCCTCGTTCGGCGAAGTGAGCGCCGGTGAAGACCAGCTATCATCCAAGCCATCATCAGCGTCGAGATCGGCGACGTTGCGGCGAGTGGGGTCTTCGATCGGAGGCAGGAGTGAAGTACGTGCAGTTTGCATGAAGGGATCCCTACGACAAGTGGCCCGTTCTACTACATAGGCCCTCAATGGCAAGTGCGTTGGTCAACCGCACAATATCATTGGCATGTTGGGAGAGACTACGTGCGAGCTCGACTCCTTCTTCCTACCCATGCAGACAAAAGCAAAGAGCACGAACGCCCGAAGGTGCCCGTGCTCTCGCCAAGTGGAAGGTGGTTCTACTTCTACTCTTCGTTGACTGCAGACAGCTCGGCTGGGGTCATCGGCGTCGTAGGACGCGGCGGGCGATGCACTTCGTCGCCGCCCTCCACGATCACGTGGAGCTGCTTGTAGGTCGGCAGACCCGTGCCGGCCGGGATGAGACGTCCCATGATGACGTTCTCCTTGAGGCCGCGGAGGTGGTCTGTCTTGCCGCAGATCGCAGCCTCCGTGAGGACCTTGGTGGTCTCTTGGAAGCTCGACGCGCTGATGAAAGACTCGGTCGACAGCGACGCCTTGGTGATGCCGAGCAGCAACGGCTCCGCGATCGCCGGACGTCCGCCGCGCTCGATGACCTTCTCGTTCTCGCGCTCGAAGATGTGCTTCTCGATCTGCTCGTCGATGAGGAAGTTCGTGTCGCCGACATCCTTGATGCGCACGCGGCGCATCATCTGACGAACGATG
>JANYHY010000548.1 GCA_025362165.1 Myxococcales bacterium
GCCTGCGATCGTGTGCGCCATCTCGATCCATGGCGGCAAGCTCAGCGGTCTGCGTGCTCGCTCATTCAGGCCACTTTATAGGCGATTCGTGCGCACGGCTCAACGGTGAGATTGTCGTCGGCCCCTTCGCCATCCGTGGAGGGATCGCCTCATTCAAGTGATTCGTGCGATGCTCCGCGCACGATGTCGTTTCGCGAGCTGCTCGGTCGCGTGGTGACGTTGCCCATCTTGCGCTTCGCGGGTCCGGGCGCGTTCTTGGCCGCCGATCCGAGCGAGCGAGGCGCCGGCGCGCCGACGATTTTGCTGCCAGGCGCCGAAGTGCCGGAGGGTGCAAAAGAGAATCAAGAGCTCGACGTGTTCATCACGCTCGACTCCGAGGACCGCCCGCTCGCGACCGTCTTCATGCCCAAGCTGACGCTCGCAGAGGTCGCGTTCCTCCGGTGCACGTCGCTCGCGCCCTTCGGAGCGTTCTTCGATTGGGGACTACCAAAAGAGCTGCTCGTGCCGCACAAAGAGCAATTGTCGTCGCCTACGGCGAACGCCAACAACCCGGCGGGTTGGCTTCGCCAGTCTCAGAGGCGCGAGCTGCTGATCGGAGACCGCCACCCGATCGGCCTGTATGTCGACTCGACGGGTCGCCTCGCGGGCACGATGCGAATCAGCGAGATGTTGCGCGACAACGGCGAGTTCAAAGAGGACGAGCGAGTGGACGGCGAGTGTTGGCGCAAAGACCCGGACATCGGCGTCTTCGTGATCGTCGAGAAGGCGTTCGTCGGCTTGTTGCCCAAGGCCGAGCCCAACGCGCTGACGCGCGGAGAGTCAGCCAGATTTCGTGTCTCCAACGTGCTGCCAGACGGGCGCATCGAGCTATCGTTGCGGGGTCAAGCGTACGAAGAAATCGAGAGCGACAGCAAGCGCGTGCTCGCGAGGTTGTCCATGCCTGACGCGCCGCGCGCGAGCGACAAGTCCAGCCCCGAAAAGATCCGAGAGATGTTCGGCTTGAGCAAGAAGGCGTTCAAGCGAGCCGTGGGCCGCCTCTTGCGCGAGCGCGCAGTGACGATCGCAGACGACGGAACGATCCTCGTGAAAAACTAGCAGACTAGACCACGGTATTCGGCGGGGCGGCGGCGGCGCTTCGCTGTCGCGGTGCTTCTTGAACTCTTCGTCCGTCGGCGGCACAACGCCGATCGCATCGAGCTCGCGATCGTGCAGGCTCGCGGGATGCTCAGCGAAGCGGATGCGTCAGGGGGCTGGGCTGCCGTCGGCCTTCACGGCGAATCGGAACTGTAGATCGGGGCTTCCGGTGTTCATGTCGATCGAGTCGACTTGGACGGCCTTGTCTTGACGCTGAGTGATCAGCCCGAAGCCGTAAGTGCTGGCGTTGACGAGCGGCGCGCCGCCGTTGCCGAAGAGGACCTCGGTCTGCGCTGGCCGCGAGTACGTGTGCTCGTGACCGACGATCAGCAGCGTCAGCGGGTGGTTCGCCATGATCTGCTTACTCGGCGTGACGCCTGGCGCGGTGCTCGCGGTGTTCGACTCGTGCCTAATCACGAACGTGTATGTCGTGCTCTGAGCGAGCGTCGTGTCCAGCCAGTTTGCTTGGGTGGAGTCCCACGCGTTGGCGGCGACGAACACGAACTTCGCGGTCCACGAGGCGTCGGTCGCCGCGACGTTGATCGAGTAGTACGGCTTGGTCTTCTGGATGGGCCCGAGCATCGTGCTCATGAACGCGGTGTAGTTGTTGGTGACTGTGCTCGCGCAGTTCGAGGTGGTCGCGCCAGTGCACTCGTGGTTGCCCATCGCTGGGAACTCGATGCCTGAGTACTTGCTGCGCGCCTGCGCGTAGAGCGCGAACTGCTTGGGTGCCTCGGCTCCATAGGACGAGGAGAACTGATAGTCGCCTGTCGCCACTGCGAAGGGAGGCATCGGGTTGAGCGCGTTGATGTCAGAAAAGATCTTGGTGATGACGGCGGTTGGGTACGCTTTCGTGTCGTCGATCACGGGCGGGCGCGTGTCTCCGATGATCGCGAAATAGAGCTTGGACTCAGTGCCGCCGTTCGCGTTGATCGTGGCCTGCACGGGTCCACCCGCGTCGAATGGCGGGGGCGGTGCGCCGCTGTCAGTGTTGCCCGGCGGCTTGTGTGGCGGTGGCGCCGCGCCGCAAGCGTCGTTGTTCGGCACACAGACACGAACGGGATCGCCAGCTACGGAGCTTTCGCTCGTACACGTCGCGCCCACGCCGCACTCGTTTCCATTCGGGCAAGGCTTCGCGCAAAAAGTGTCGCCGCTGAACTGCGCGCAAGTCGATCCGTTGCAGTCACTGTCGATCACGCATTGCGTGCAGAGGCCGGGGGGCGGCCCGCCATCAGCGCCGACCCCCGAGTCGTCACCGCCGGAAAACTGCGTCGTCGAGCTGCACGCGAACGAGCCGACGGTGATCGCGAGCAAGACCGGAAGGATGTAACCCTCACGCAACGAGGCGATGCCCATCAATGAAACAATGTCGCCAGCGCCAAACGCTGATCACTCAAATCACGGAAATAAAAGTGCACTCTTGGTGGAGCTAACTCATCCAAACGACTAACTTCGCAGGTGTGCATGTAGGTGTGCTCCGCTCTGTTCGACTCGTCGCTCTCGGCGCGATCGTGGCTGGCGCAGTCGTGCTTTGCGCGGTCGTGGGTTGGGCCGACTCGACAGTCGCGGTGCATGTCGACTACTCCGCCGCGCAGGGTTGTCCGGATGCGCTCGGCTTCGGGGAGGAGCTGCGAGCGCGTGCGAAAGTGCGCTTCGTCGCTGACAAGGACGCCACACGTGGGCTCGTTCTGCGTGTCACGCGGGCGGGCAAACACTTCGAGGGCAAGCTTGTGGTGCGTGACGGGACCGCGGAGGAGACCGAGCGAAGAGTGAGGGGCGACACGTGCGCTGAGGTCGTCTCCGGCCTCGCGTTGGTCTCGGCCTTCGCGCTTGGCTTCACTCCCGTGACTGAGAGAGAGGACGCGCAATCTCCGCCAGACGTCGCGCTCGCGGACATCGCGCAGCCAGCACCAGTGAAGGACGCCGCGCCGGAGCTCGTGATTCGGCCGGTCACAGCCGAGATGGTTGATTCGTCAACGACCGCAGCGCCACCACCTGCGCCCCAACTCTGGTCGCTCTATGCGGGCGCGGACGCTCAGCTGATCTCGGACCTCTCTCCCAACCTGACCTTCGCGAGCCCTGTCTACTTCGAGGTCGCGCGCTCGTTCGGGAGCAAAGTCGGGGTAGCCTTCCGCGTGCGCTTGTCGCGAGCGACCTCGACGGACGCAGCGACGTTCACGCTCACGGCGGGTGGCTTGGACTTCTGCCCGTTGAGCTATTTCGCCCGGCCGATTCGCCTCGATCTTTGCGCGCGGGGAGTCGGTGGCATGTTGAACGCGGTGGGGATCGGAGTCACGCCAGCGCGCGCGGCGACGCGGCCATGGGCGAGCGTAGGGGCGGCCGCGAGCGTCGACCTCTACATGCTCGGCCCCATCTACACGCGCCTCGAGGCCGCGCTGGATGTGCCGCTCGTACGTGATCGCTTCTTCGTGCAACCCAACGACACGGTCTGGATGGCGCCTGTCGTGGGCTGGAGTGGCGGGCTCGGTGCAGGCGCGACGATTTGGTGATCAGCGCAGACTAGTGAGGACATTTCCACTCGCATCGCTATGATCCACGCTGTGTCCATGAGCGCAAGCAGAGGGCCGGGAGGTTCTTCTCCCTCCCACCCTGCACTGCATGCGGAGGCCATTCAGGCTGCCGAGTCGGTGCGGCGCGCGAGCTCCACGGCAGGCGCTACACGGCTGCGCGCGATGGCGGACGCTCACTACGAGTTCATCTGGCGCTGGCTCCGTGGCCTCGGCGTGGCGTCCGCGTCGATCGACGACGCGACCCAGCAGGTCTTCTGGATCGCGTCGCAAAAGCTGGACGTGATCGATCCCGGCAGCGAGCGCGCGTTCTTGATGTCGACAGCGCGCGGCGTGGCGGCGAACTCGAGACGCGCGAGCGCGCGTGGTTTCGATTTGGCGGATGATTCGGTCCTCGACTCACACGCGGACCTCGCGCTCGATCCCGAAGAGGCGATGGCAGCCAAAGAGGCGCGCCAAGTGCTCGAGCGCTTGCTCGAGGCGCTCCCCGCGGAGCTGCGCGAGGTGTTCGTGCTCTTCGAGCTCGAGGGTCTTACCGCAGCGAAGATCGCTGAGCTCTTGGAGCTGCCACCCGGGACGGTCGCGTCTCGATTGCGGCGCGCGCGAGACGAATTTCAAGCGGGCGTGAAGCGCCTGCAAGCTGGCGGAGGACGTTCGTGAACGAGATGAACAGGTTGGTCGTTGATCCTCGGTCCTCTCGCTTGGAGCTGGAGATCTTGGCGTCTTGGCGTCGAGAGAGCCCTGATCCAGCCGGCAAAGAGCGGATGCTCGCGGCCCTCGGGCTGGGTTTGGCGGCGCCCATCGCGACCACCGCAGCGGCCGGCTCTCTCGCGCCGAAGGCGATCAGCACGATCGGCTGGATGGTTTGGGGAAAGTGGATCGCGATAGGCGTGGCTGGGTTGGCGGTGGCAGGTGGCGTCGCGCACTCTTGGTCTGCGCCGCCGTCCGCCATCATCGCGAACGCACCCGTGACGACGACAGTCGCCGCACCCGCCGCGCAACCGGCTCCCGAGGCGCCGATCGTTGACACGGCAACCATCGTCGCGCCGGCTCCTGTCCGAGCGTCGGCTCCCGTGAGCTCTGCATCTCTGACCGAGCAGGTCGCCGCGATCGATCACGCACGCGCCATGCTCGACAGCGGAGACGCTAGCGGCGCGATCGCCCAGGTCGATGCGTACGAGGCTCGTTACAGCGACGGCGCTTTCCGCCAAGAAGCCGACCTCCTTCGCATCGAGGCGCTCGACAAACGCGGAGAGCACAGCAAGGCCACCGCCGCTGGTCGGCGTTTCCTCAAGGCGTATCCGAAGAGCCCCCATGCAGCCCGCGTCCGTGCTTTGCTCGCTCCGTGATCTGGCGACGAGCAGCCCTAGTCGCGACGGCTTGTGCGGTCGTCTGGATCATCGGCTGCGGAACGGACGTCGACCTCGGCGGAACTGCAGACTCGGGAGAGCCTAAGAGCGCAGACTGCGAGCCTTGTGTGTTCGCGGACGACTGTCACGCGGGCGCCGTCTGCGGCCAATACTCCGGAGATGCGTACTGCGCGACGGCCTGCCCGCAAGGCAACGAGTGCGCGACGGGACAAACCTGCGCGAGCGTGGGCGCGACGATCGGGACCGTGATGGGATGCCTTCCAACGAGCGGAAAGTGTCCAACGGCACCGCCAATCTCGGGCGCCGACGGCAGCGTCGTCACCAAATGTGGAGCGCTCTACGGCCCCACCGTGCCGGCCGCGTGCAAGTCATGCAAAGCCGGCGTGGGAACGTGCCAAGCCAATGGTTGTTACGGCGGCTGGTGGTGCAATACGACGTTGATCGAGTGCGTACGGCCGCCGAAGTGCTGAGCTTGCCGTGACAACGGCGTTTTGATCACCTTTTGGTGATCAGCCTGGCCTCTCCGAGACATCTCCCCACCAGAGGGTCCGGTCCATGACGTCGAAAATTGCCTTGATTGCTGTTGTGGCGTTGGTGGGTTGCGCCCACGCGGTGAGCAACACTTTCGAAGATCCTAATGGCACTGGCAACCCGACGATCGGCAACCAGGACGGCGGCACTGGCCTCGGCAAGGGTCCAGGCAATGGCCCTGGCGGGGCGACTGCGCTGTACGCACACTCAGGATCAACTCTCTACCAGCTCGATCCGGAGAACCTCTCGGCCTCGCCGCAGACCATCGGCGACTTCGATTGCATCGCGCAAAAGCAGGGCGGCGCGAGCTCGATGACTGATCTCGCCGTCGCCAAGGACG
Source organism: Myxococcales bacterium (assembly GCA_025362165.1). Lineage (GTDB taxonomy): Bacteria > Myxococcota_A > Polyangia > Polyangiales > Polyangiaceae > JANYHY01. The sequence continues at coordinate 5,904 of JANYHY010000548.1, forward strand.
GCAAGCTGTATGGAGTGAGCGAGGTCGCGGCGTATCCGCTCACTGTTCAGGGCGGCACGGTTCACTGCGACGCGACATGGACGCTCCCAGCCAACACGCGCTTCTACGGCCTCACGTTCGCGCCGGAGAACACAGTCGCGGCGACCGAGACGCTGATCGCAGCCAACGGACTTGGTCAGCTCTATCGCATCGATCCGAACACGGGCAACGCCACGCAAGTCGGCACCCTCGGCGTCGACACCGCGACGGGCTTTCCGTGGTCGCTCTCTGGAGACATCGTCTTCATGGCGAACGGCGGCAACGCGATCGGCTTCGCGACCGTCCGCACGTGCGGCAAGACGGGCACGTCGACCTGCTCGACTGTCGACACGGTGATCCAAGTGGACGTCTCCGCGATCAAGCCCGGCACGCAGAGCGTTCTCAAATCCGTGCGTGGCACGGCGCGCAGTGGCAGCCAGACGTTCGGCAGCATGTTCGGCATCGTGGCCTACAAGGACAAGGTCATCGGCTTCTCGAACAAGGGCGACATCGTCTCGATCAACAACACGGACGGCGCGGCGACTCTCATCGCCACAGTCGCGAACGTGAAGTTCGCCGGTGCTGGTGTCTCCACGCTCGCTCCCGTCATCGCTCCGCCGAACTGATTTTCTCGAGCGTGCTCACACGGAGAGCAACACGCACCGAACAGGCTCGCCCGTCGCCGAGGCGACCGCACGCGCGTAAGTGCGCACCTGCTCTTCATACTCTTTGATTCGACCCTCGAGCTCGGCGTCCGTCTTGTAGTCGACGATGACCCAGCTCGACTCGCTGCGGTAAGCGAGATCGAGCACGCCTATCGTCACCGAGCCGTCTGGCATCGCGAGCGAGATCGACGCCTCACGCCTGTGCTCACGCTGCGCGGCTGCGCGCATGACAGGGTGCGCGAGCGCGGCGACCGCGGAGGCCGCTGCGTGCCTGATCTCCTCTGCGGTCGAGGCTAGCGCGCGACCCTCTGCCTCCGCCACGGCGAGCACGACGTCAGGCGTCGCCTCGAGCGGCACCGCTGCGAGCACTGCGTGGACGAGGATCCCGAACGGCTTTCCACGCGGCCGTGACGCGCGATCGATCTCGGTCGACTCGTGCACGACCATCGCTCCGCTCACCTCGACGAGCGCCGTGATCGCCCCCGCACTAGCTCGATGCGCGGTGACCGTGGTCACTCTGTGCGTCGGTGCGCGGCCCTTCTCGAGCGCGGCCGCGTGCTCGGTCTTCCACGCGGAGTGCTCTTGCTCGCTCAACAGATCGCGACCCTTCGCGTCGTCGGCAGCGAGCACCTTCGCGTGACGGAGTCCCGCCTCTTTGCCTGCGCCGAGCGCGAGCACCTTCGGGTCCCACCAGACGACCTCGTGGTCTCCGAGCTCGGGGGTGTGCGCACCCGGTCGAACCGAGTTGTGCCGATCGCGCTCTGTCTTCATCGGTCGCTCGAGCACGCTGTCGTCGCCGAAGTCGGGACAGCCGGCCGCAGCGCGCGGCGTGCGCCAATCGCGTCTGTCCGGATAGATCGCCGAGTGCATCGGCGAGACCCAGCCGTCCGTGGGCTCGTCACCGACCGCGGGGATCACGAGGAGATCGCGCGCGCGAGTCGTTGCAACATACAACAATCGCACGGCCTCCTCTTCATCGTGCCGCAAGACGCGCTCGCGCTGCTCGAGAAGCTCTATTGGTGTGCAGCCCGCGAGCGGCCCGACCCACAAGCGCTTCTCCGCATCCACGTACCGAGAAGGCTCACGCTGCCACAGCGGGCACGTCGGGTCCACGAGGATCACGACTGGAAACTCGAGACCCTTCGCTTTGTGCACGGTCATGATTCGCACGCCGTCGGTGCCCTCCTCGACGACAGGAGCCTCCGCTGCGCCGCCTCGTTCGGCCGCGTCGTCCAGCCTCTTGGTGAACGCGCGGAAGCTCGTCGCGCCTTGCGCCTCGAAGCGCCGCGCGTCGTCCAGCACCCGCATCATGTTCGCGAGCGCTTGCTCTCCCGTCGGCCAAATCGCGATGCCCGCGTGCGCGCGCGTGATCTCGAGCAGCTCGCTGATCGTGTCCGCGATGGGCCGCGCGTTTCGCCTCTTGTGGAGCGCGCGGAGGATGTCGAGCGCTTGACGCACCGGCTTCGTCAGTGGCGTGAGCTCGGCGCTCGGCGTGTGGCGCATCGGATGCAAGCTCTTGTGCTTGCCGCGATACGCGAGCATCGCCTCATCGGACACCGAGAAGAACGGCCCCTTGAGCGTCGCGAACACGCTGAGCTCGTCGTCGGGCCACTCGATCGCGCGCACGCCGTTGGAGAGCGCCATCACCTCTTCACGCTCGTAGAGCGATTTGCCTCCGACGAGCACATGCGGGATGCGGCGCTGCTCGAGCGCGCGAACGTACGAGCGCGTGACGTCGTCGCCGTAGTTGACGAAGCGACGGAACAACAGGCAAACGTGCTTGGCCTCGAGTGGCACGCGAGCGCCCGTGTCTTTGCTCGTGACGGTCCAGCCGCTTTCCTTGGTGAGCCACGCGACGAACGCGCCGACCGCGTCCGGGATCGATTGATCGATCGCCCAGTTGCTGACCTTGCCGCTCTTGTCTGAGTAGGGGTTGGGGACTGGCAGCGCGATGAGCGACGGCTGCGTGCTCACTGGCGCGCGAAACGCTTGGAGCAGTACGTACTCTGCTTGACTGCCGTCCTTGGTCCCGCGCATCTTCGGCGCGAAGGCGCTGTTGATCGCGCGCTGCAGCGCGGGCTCGCCCCGAAAGCTCGTGGAGAGGTGGACGACACGCGCGCCCTGCTCGACGAGGCGCCGCTTGATCTTCTCGTAGAGCACCACGTCCGCGCGGCGGAACCTGTAGATCGACTGCTTCGGATCGCCGACGACGAAGAGCTTGCCTGGCGTGACACGCGCGTGGGTGTAGTCAGTCGTGTCCGCGGAGTCCGATGCGAGGATCAGCAGGATCTCTGCTTGGAGCGGATCTGTGTCCTGGAACTCGTCCACCAAGATGTGCGTGTATTTTCTCTGCAGCTCGTCGCGTACTGCGCGGTCGTGCACGACGAGATCACGCGCGACCACGAGCAGGTCGAGGAAATCCAGCTTGCCGCTCGCGTCCTTCAGCTTCGTGTACGACTGGACCAGTGACTCGAGATCTGCGTGCAAGCACGCGGCGAGATCGGCGTCGGCCTTCTCGAGGAACGCCGAGAGAGCGGTCTTCGCGAGCTCGCGTTGCTCGAGCACCCCAGCCTTGCTCACGCCCGGAGCGAACTCACGCGGGCCGCCGGACCAGCCCCACGAGCGCTCGCGAAGCAGCTTTCTAAGCTCCTCCTCGATGCCGTCGTAGTCGCGCACGAGATCGATGAGCTCGCGACGATCGATCTCGTTCATCACGCGCCACACGTGCGACAAGTTCAGCGCGAGGTAGCACTCGCGTTCGTGGGCGCGCGCATAGGTGTCGGACAGGTTGCGCAGCTGCTGCAGGAGTCTGTCCATCTCGCGCTCGCGGGCGAACGGCTCGCGACGCCACTTGGCGTCGAAGTCGCGCTGCCCGATGAGCTGCATGCCTGCCTTGCGCAGGATCGCGCGCGGGCCACCATGGTCTCGATCGCGAGAGCGCTTGCGTAGCACGCGGCGCACTCCCTCTGGCGGATCGCCCAGCACTTGGCCGAACCAACGATCGAACGCCTCGTCGTAGAGGCGCTCCTGCGTCGTCTCATCGGCGGCGAGGAACTGCGGATCCACCTTCGCCTCGATGGGCCGCTCGCGGAGCAGCTCCGCGCAGAACGAGTGGATCGTGCCTATGTGCGCGGCCTCGAGCTCCGTGAGCGCGTGTTCCAGGTGCCCGCGCTCGATCTCGTTCGCAGACTCGCGCGCGCGATCGATCTCGGAGCGAAGCCGCAGCTTCATCTCACCCGCCGCCTTCTCCGTGAACGTCACCGCGATCAGCGTGGACAGCTTCGCCTTGCCGCTCTTCAACAGTGACATCACGCGCGCGACGAGCTCGGTGGTCTTGCCCGTCCCTGCGGCTGCTTCGACGACGAGCGTCTCGTCGAGCGAAGCGCGAATCGCCTCGCGATCAGCCTGATCGATGAGCGAGATCGTCACGACCGCCTCCTCAGCTCGACGAGCTTGGGGATCGCCGGCTTGCCTTTGTTTGGCTTGGTGCGTTCCTGCTCGTACGGGCCGCAGACGCTCCTGTAGTCGCACCACTGGCACTCGCCATCCGCGGGCGCCGCCGGCAAAAACCCCCGCGTGAGCGCGTCCCCGACCGTGTCCGCGACGATCTTCGCCTCGTCACGCGCGATCGCGTCGAGCGGGATGGCGTACGACTGATAGCCACCAACCGACGTGCAGTAGTAGAGACGCCCCTCGTAACCGGGAGCGTCCGCGAGCATCTGCTCGATGGCGAGCGCATAGAGCACCGGCTGCAGAGTCTTTCCGCCGCCGATGATCGTCTCGTCCTTTGCGCGCACCTTGCCGCTCTTGAAGTCGGTCGCGCGCAGCTTGCCGCTCTCTTTGTGTCGCTCTACGAGGTCGATCGATCCGCGCAGTCGGATGCCCACTGAAAGCTTCACGTCTTGTTCGCGGCTGTTGGGATCACGCTGCGCGCGCTGCTCCTTCTTCAAACCAAACGACAGCTCGAAGTAAGTCGGCACCCACTCTGCCTCGTCTCGTCGATCGAACATGCGCTTCAACCACTCGGCGAGATCCGTCTTCACCTGCGCCACAGCGTCGAGCCACACGCGCTCGATCGCCGGCTTGAGCTCCGCGCGGAAGCTCGCCGCGACCTTCGCCGCCTCCACGTCGAGGATGGCGCGCGCTTGCTCGTGAGTCTCCGCCGTGACCGGCAAGAGCCCAGCTGCGCGGAGCGCCACGAGCGTCTCGTAGATCGTCTCGTGCATCAAAGAGCCTTTTTGTAGCGGGTTCAGCTCTTCAATCTCGATCGGCTCCTCCATCGGCTGGAGTCGGTGCACGGCTTGGAGCAAGAAGCGATATGGGCAGCTCGCGAAGTGCTGCAGCGCGGTCGGCGAGAAGGAGCGAGCGTCGAGCGAGTGTGCTGCCAGCGCCTCCTTCGCCTCCTCGGACGGATTGACCAGTCCATCGGCGGGCTCCCACTTGCGACTGTCCCAGCGCATCCACCTTGCGCGCAGCCCGCGTTGGAGATGATCGTTGGCGTTGAGGAGGTAGCGCGCCCCACCCACGGCGTCGGCCTCGGGCATCCGCAAGATGCGATCGAGGATCGCTAGATCGTACTCAGCCTCGTCGATCGCTTGCCGTGCCTCCGCTGGCGCGGGCCAACCGATTCGCGCGCCTGCAAGCGCGTTGGCGTGCTCGGCGATGCGCGCGTAGCTCGGGAGCTCCCCCTCGGAGGCGCGCACGAGATCGAGCGCATAGAACGAAGGAGTTCGCGGGCGAGCTTGATCGAGATCGAGCCGCGGATACGAGACGACGACGCGCCGAGTTGCCGCGCCTACCGCGAGCCGGAGCGCGAGCCGCTCGTCCTCCGCGCGCTGCGTGTTGGTCGCGAGCAGAGCGCTCGTCTTGGCGCGAGCATCATCCATCAAGATGGGGTCTTGCGAGATCTTCTGCGGGAACACGCGCTCGGCCAGGCCCGGCACGAACACGACATCGAACGAGCACCCACGCGCGTCGTCCGCGCCGCCCACGAACACGCGTCCTTGTCGGCGACCTTTCGGGCGCTCGGTGGCGACGCCCAACCTCGAGTCGAGCACGAGGCGCACCTGCGCGAGCGTCACCGGGCCGACCTCCTTCATCGGCGATAGCTCGCCCAGAACGCGCAGGATCCGCTCCGGTCGTCGGAGGGCCATCGTCGCGAGCTTGCTCAATCGATCGATCCACTCTCCCCATGTCCCCGATGCGGGCAGCGAGGCGAGCTCACTGAGCAGCGGCAACGCGAACTGCGTGAGGTTCTGGAGCGCCGATCGATCTCGCATGAGCCTCTCACGCAGCGCGAGCTCCCCCTCCTCCACGCCGTTCAGCTGCTGCTCGAGCTCGACATCGGCGCTCTTGAGGCGGTCTCGCCAGCGCTCGATGCCGCCAATTACCGCGGCGCCGACGATGATGCGCTCCCAGTGTCGCGGCGCGCGCAAGCTGCCAGACACGACGGGTGCCATGTCAGGGTGCTTGATCGCGCTCTCCTCTTCTTCCTCCTCCGGCTCGTCGTCCTCTCCCGACGAGTCGCGCGCGCGCGTCGCCGCGAGCGAGATGGTCTCGTCGTCGGGCGGGACGCGCAGCACGGCTCGTCCACGTGGAGGAGCTCCTTCGTCGTCCGCCTTGGGCAGCTCGCCGAGCGAGAGGTACTCCGCGAAGCGCGCGGCGCTGAGGCCCTCGATCGCGCACGTGACGAGCGCAAGCATCGCGCGACCAGGAGGATCTGGCGTCGGAGTCCCGCGCGCGAAGTACGCCTCTACGTCCGCGCGGCGCAGCGCCTCCACGAGGTGTCCTTGATAAGCGGCTGGCGCGCGCAGCAGCACCGCCATGCGATCGAACGGCACGCCGTTGCGCGCCTCATCACGGATGCGTCGCACGATCTCCACGCACTCGCGACTCTCGCCTGGCGCAGACAACAGCGTGAGCGCACCCGACTCCGAGCGGTCCGTGACCGCCTCGCGAGAGAAGAGCTGACGCTGCACCTGCGCGAGCGGACCTTGCGCCTCGATGGACTCGACGGACATCCCCATCGCAGCGGCGCTACGCTCCGAGGCGAGGTCTCCATCCACGATGGTCACGAGCGAGGCCTCTGCGCGCGACACGATCGCCGAGCAGAGCTCTCGCTCGTGCGCCGACTCGAT
>JANYHY010000359.1 GCA_025362165.1 Myxococcales bacterium
CACCGTTGCCGAGCTTCAGGACGAGCTTCTTTCCGGGAGTCGACTCGACCAGCTCGCCCTGTACGATCGTGCCGTCCTGGGTTGTCACTCGCTCCTCTTCCGCACTCCGCGCTATGGTGGGGAGCGTGAGCACTACGAGGAGCGCACTCGAGGCAATGATCAGCCGCATTACTCACCACCTTACCCGCGAGAGTTCGGTGTGCCTAGCGTGCGTGATGGCGATCGCGACGGCGTGCACCTCGAGCGCTCTTATCGTCATGAGCACCGAGCGCGCGCTTCCTCCGCTCCTGGTCGTGGATGCTTCGACCTACTCGGTCGTCGCACGCAACGCATCGAGGTCCCCTGCAGACGCGGCCCTGCCGCCAGCCGCAGAGCTCACGTGTGACCCGAGCGACATTCTTGGATGCACCCAACTCGCCGAGTCGCTCGACCTGGGAAAAAACAGAGACCAAGATCGCGTCGCTGCCAGCAAGCTCTTCGAACGCGCATGTGACGGCCGTTCGATGCGCGCGTGCGTCTTGTTGGGTCACCACTACAGCGCGGGCGATGGAGGTCGATCGCGTGATGATGCCATGGCTGCCTCCCTGTTCGAGCGCGCCTGCAAAGGTGGATACGCATTTGGATGCACCAGTCTCGCTATGGCTTACAGGCACGGTGAGGGCGTCGCCGTAGACTTTGCCAAGAGTCTCGCCTTGCTGCAGTCCGCGTGCGGCAACAACGACCCGAGCGGTTGCACACAACTTGGCTACGTGTTCGACGTGGGCGTGGGCAGCACCAAGATCGACATCACGCAGGCTGCAGCGTTCTACCAAAAAGCCTGCGACGGCAACGATGATCAAGGCTGCGCCAACCTCGCGTCGATCTATGTCCTCGGCTCTGGATCGGTGCCGAAAGACGAGGCGAAATCCTTCACGCTCCGCCGCAAAGCCTGCAACCTGGGCAACTCCGCGTCGTGCACGTCGCGGTGAGCGACGCCTAGATCTTAGCCACGCGTGCGTGTCCACTCACAGACACGATCAGCTAAGAACCGACGAAGACACCCTCAGCGAACACTTCCAAGAGCTACAGTGGTCACTGACGCGCGAACGATCTCGTCGCCATGCGCATCTCGTTCCCACGCGAGTGTTGGCGCGGTCGAGAACGCGTTCCCTGTCGTATGCTCGTCGAGCACGACCATGCCCGCGCCAGGGACGAAGCGTATCAGGCGCACACGCCAAGGTTGATCGTTCGATTCCCGCTCGGACCACGCGACGAGGGCGCCATCGCCACCCGAAGCCACAATGGGCTCGCTCTCCTGCGCGGCGTGCGACAGAGTCGTCAGGGGACCGATGGCCTGGTGACCAGGAGTCAACGCGCCGACCGCGATGGCCCCTTCACGACGGTAGGCGATGAGGTAACCACGCTCGCCACGCAACCGTGCAGATTGCACGTTGTCTACGCGCGCGCCGCTCAGCGACCACACAGGCTGGGTCCCTGATTCAGTCTCGATGGCGATGTGCGCGCCGGATTTCACGGAGAACTTCGGCGTGACCGAAGACTGCGATTCTGCGCAACCGGCCGCACATGCGACCATGACCACGCCGATGATGCTGTTGTTCATAGGTAGTGCCTACGAACTGCCGGCCTGCGCGTTACAGAAAAATCCCCGACGCTTGTTGTCTTTTAGATGCGGCGCAGACCAAACAGACGCGTACCTAGGACTGCACCGGCAAGCGAGAGCACCACGACAGGCAGCACATGAGCACGCAAGACGTGACCAGGCTCCGCGAGCGGACACCAGAGCGCCACCATCACAGCAGCCCAGGCTCCAGAAGCCGCACCCATCGCCGCGCCTGAAAGACGGGCGCTCACGGGATCGATGCGATCGCGCGCATAGCTGAGCGCGATGAAAGGCCAGGGTGCCGTGAGCATCACCATCGCAAAACAGCGCACACCGAGCCGCTCGAAGGGGTCGTCATAGAGCGGGTGCCACAGCATCGTGCAGAGACCCACCAACAGGGGAACGCCAATGGCAACACTCAGCAAGTGCGCGCGTGACCGTGGGAGCATCGACCGACGGCGTGGGAGTACCGTGAAGCTCGCGAGCGCCGCGACGACCATGGTGCAACCTACTGCGGCGCTGCCATAAGTCGTGGGTCGCCCATCTGCGTGGTGTGGCCCGCCAAAGAAGTCGAGCACTGCGAGCATGGCGAGGACCGCTGCTGCAGCGAGCGCGAGGCTCATGGGTACGCGAGACTTGCGCGCTGGGACCGGGTTCTTCTTCGCCGCTTCGAGGATGCGGGCCTTCAACGAATCAGGGGGATGCATCATGGAACTCTCTGCTCCTCACTCTCGCCGAGCGCCTCACGCATGGCTTCGTAGGCTCGGTGCGCACGAACCTTCATCGCAGATACGGAAATTCCGATGACCTCCGCGGCCTCGATGACCGAGAGCCCTTCGACTCTGACCAGCATGAACGCTACCCGCTGGCTCTCGGGGACTCTCGCGAGCGCCGCGATGACTGCCGCTTCGAGCTGTTTGCCGTAGAGCATCTCGTCGGGTGCATCGGTTACGGGTGCGCGGGCGCTGATGTGGGATTCACCGTCGTCCGTGAGCAGCTCCTGATGTTTGCGGCGGCGAACCACGTCAATGTGCAAACGCCGAGCGATCGCGAACGCCCAGGGCAGAACGTCTGCGCCGCGCCGGAAGCGATCTCGTGCGCAGTGGATCTGCATCATCGTCTGCTGCACGATGTCCTCTGCAGCGTTTGGGTTGCGCGTTTGGCGAAGAACGAACCGATACAGGCGCGGGCCAAGCTCGTCGTAAAGCGCACCGAACGCAGAGTCGTCCCCGTCTGCATACCGGTCCATCGCAGCGTTGGCTGCGCTGCGCCGTCCTTGCTCTTGATCGTCATCGCCGTCCGCCACAAGCGACGCCATCTCCAAGCACCCCTCCCCGGCAGCAAACATGGGTACCCCCGCGAGGCACGGCTCTGGCGCGGATTACTCACCACCTCGCGAGTACGAACGACCCTGTCCGAGGTTACAACAAAAGGTGACTCTCTGAACAGGCCAGCCATTTTTGGCTCGTTCAAACAATTTCTTGGACCTTTTACGTGTCTATTGGCGCGCGCTGAGGTAGCGCGAACGCATCTCCGACTGGATGTCTTCCGCTGTACGCACTGCGTCAGGGCTGGCGTCATCACGGACGCGAAGCTCGACTCCGTTGGCGAGCACCTTCGTCTCCCACCGCGGCGCGTTCGCGGCGTCGTTGACAGCCACGGCCCCACCACAACCCGTGATCGTCGAAATGATCAGACTCAACACGACGCTTGCGCCTACCCATCGGCTCATCTTCATTCTCCTGGAAGAGAGCTACGAACTGACGAGCCGTTGGTTACGGCGCAACCTTGTGAATGACCACGGGCTGCACGCCGGAAGCATCGCCCGCCGGGTTCTCGACGACATACGTCACCGCGCCGCCATTGAGATCGTTGCACGTGAAGAAGGCCGAGCGGGTTCCCGCGCCATACGGGCTGATCACGCCAAACCCCACAGCGTCCCCCGGAGCCACGACCAGGAGCGGACTGCCGAAAGACATAGGTGTCGACGCGGCCATGTTGAAGATCGCCGCCGCCGTCATGAGTGCGGGCATCTGCGGGTTTGCCCCAGACGCTCCGTCCAAAACGATGACGACTCCGCCTACGTGGGTGAAGTTGGTCAGCGCCTTGGTCCATCCCGCACCGATCGTCGCGAGCGTCTTGGCGGGGGCGCTCGTCTGCGAATAGACGACGAGCAAGTCGGTGGTGAGGACGGTCATCGCAGCAACGTCCGAGGGTAGACTCGTGGCCGTGTACACAGCGGTCCTTCCCTGGCCGTTCGCCGCCGCCGTGATGATCGCCTTCACGTTCGTGACAGCTTGCGGCGCCGCATATTGCTCATAGGACAGGACGCGGATGGCCATGGCTTGGGTGATGAGCGCGGCGTTGGACAAGACGCGCTTCTGCGCGCCGCTGAAGTTGGTCTCGTAGTCGTGTCCGATCGCGACGTAGCTTCCAGGAACGGAGCCGACGCAGAGGCTGTTCGCGCAAAGGAGCGACGGACAAATGATTCCGCAGCCGCCGCAGTTGTATGGATCCGACGTCGTGTCGATGCAGACGCCGTTGCACGGCACGAGACCGTCGTCGCAAAAGACCGGCGCGCCGTCATTAGGTGCTCCATCACCGTTGGTGCCATCGGAGTTTTGACCGTCGAGGCCCTGGCCATCGAGACCTGGCCCGTCTGAATTTTGGCCATCGTTCGAAGATCCGTCTGCAGGGCACGGGTTGTCGCCATAGCCCGGCGCACACTCTCCACCCACGAGCGCGTTTTCGCGACCGCACGCGAAAATGAGCGCACACGGAAGGGCGAACGCAATCACGAGTGCGCGGAGACGATTCATGGCGTCGCTCCTGGTGGAGTGGTGGGTGTCGGCGCGAGTGAGGTCTTGGTGATGATGAACTCGACGCGCCTGTTCTGGCTGAGGGCTGTCTTGTCGGACCCCTCGGCGCGCGGCTTGTTCGAGCCAAACGCCTCGGTGGTGAGCCGCGACGCATCGACGCCAAAATGAATGAGGAGCCTTCGCACCGAGTCCGCGCGCTCCTTCGACAAGATTTGATTGTACTGCTCGGCCCCAGTGCGGTCAGCGTGGCCGAGGATGTGGATCTCCTCGATGTCGGGACTGGCCGTGATGAGGTCGGCGATCTTCTTCACGAGTGGCCAGCTCACGTGGTGAACTCGCGCGTCGTCGGTCTCGAAGTGGATGATCTCGTCGAGCACGATGTGATCGCCTTCGACACGAGCGGGCCCAGTAGAAGGCGGGCAGCCGTTGGTCTTGGGATCATTGGTTGCCACGCCTTTGACGTCCGGACAGGCGTCGACCGGATCGAGGACGCCATCGCTGTCGCGATCGGCGCACCCGTTGGTCTTCGGGTCCTGTGTGCGCACGCCTTTCACATCCGGGCACGCGTCTTCGTCGTCGAAGACTCCGTCAGCGTCGCGATCCGGCCGCGGGCAGCCGTTGGTCTTCGGGTCATCGGTTCGCCTTCCAGACATGTCCGGACATGCGTCTTCGTCGTCGAAGACTTCGTCGTGATCGCGATCGGTGCGCGGACAGCCGTTCGTTTTGGGATCGGCGGTTCGTCGCCCAGGCACATCGGGGCACGCGTCCTCGTCGTCGAAGACGGCGTCGTGATCGCGGTC
>JANYHY010000685.1 GCA_025362165.1 Myxococcales bacterium
CCTGCGTCGGCGAGCGTGTGCAGCGTGAGATGACGAGTAGGCAGGGCGGCGAGCTCTGCAGCGCGCGCGCGATCAGCGGCGTCGATCACTGACGACTTTCCGCCGATGACCAAGTGCACGTCCGCATCGGTGTGCTCGAGCACGTCCCACTCGTCGCGCGAGAAGTAGTCGTCGAGCATCTGTCGTATGGCGGGCAGGTCGAGGCGCCACTCGTAGCCGTCTCCCTCCTTCGCAGGCCTCACCTGCATGGCGAGCCACATGGCGATCGCGCGATCGTTGCCCGCATTCATCACCTCTTGGATGAACGAGTCGCGCGTAGGGAAGCGCGGCGGCAGACGTTGGAGCAAAGACACTATTTTTACGGTGGATTCGCTGCCTCGCGTGTCGGGCCGAGCGCTTGGTGTCGAGTCGAGGATCCACGCCACGCGCACGTCTCCAAGTGTGCGCAGCACCTCTAGCGCGACCTTGCCACCGAAGCTGTGACCCAACAAACCCGCGGCAGGTCCGGGCAGTTTGGAGGCGATGAGACGCACGTCGCGCGCACACGCCTCGAGCGTGTGCGGCGGATGGAAGTCGAGCGACTGGCCATGCATTCGCAAATCCACGAGCACCGCGCCCCATGACGGCCGCGCCGACACGAACCTCTGCGCGAACGTGCGCCAGTTGGATCCCGAGCCGAGGATGCCGTGCAGGAACAACATCCACCGTGACGGAGACGCCGTTTCGCTGGAGACCAACACGTGGCTTAGCTCCGCCATGCGTCAGATCATTCCTTCTCGGGCTTGCCCTTCGCTTCTCTTTGCAGACGCGAGACCTCTTCTTCGAGGCGACGCACGGTGCGCTGCAGATCCTTCACCTCGTCTTCGGTGGCGAGCGCCATCGCCTTGGCGATCTTCTCGGCCTGTTCGGACCCGAAGCTCTGAACCTTTCCGGGCACGCTCATCGCGCTCATGACGGCCTTCATCACGCGCGGGTCCTGCATCATCTTCATCACGCGCGGATCGGTCATCAGCTTGATGCCACGATCCATCAACGTTTGCTTGATCGACGCCATGACGAGCACTCTCCCAGAAAACAGGTGAAACTACGAGCCAGATCCCAAGCTGGCGAGGATGCCGCGCACCTCGGTGGCTGCCTCGAACTCGGGGCGCGCCTCCAGGAAGGCCTCCAGGTATTTGCGCGCGGCCGCGTCGTCACCACGCGACAGATAGGCGAGGCCGACCGCGTGCAGCACGTCCGCGTCTTGTGGCGCCAGCGCGAGCGCCACGGCTCCCTCCTTGATCGCGCCCTTGGCGTCGCCGAGCTCACGCAACGTGTGACTGAGGTGCACGCGGGCGCCGAGGTGTTTGGGCGCCATCACCGTGGTGGCGCGATAAGCGTCACGCGCGGCCTCTAGCTCGCCGACCTCGTACAGCGCGATGCCCAGGAAGTAGTATGCGTATGGGTTCTTGGGATCGCCTTTGATGACGTCGCGCAAAACCGAGAGCGCACGGTGATACTCCTCTTCATGGAGCAGCTCCGTGGCCTCTTCCACGGCGTCCCAATGCGCCAGGTCTGCCGGATCACGTTCTTCGTCGGAGGACATCGACGCGATGGGTAGCACGCTCGCGCGTCGTCTTCATCTGGCGTGGTGCGCGTTGGTCGCGCTCGCGGCGGCGCTCGCGTTCTGGATGCCCGCGAAGGAGGCGTGTGGCGGCGAGTGGCCTGCCCCTCTGGACGACGTGTTCATCCACTTCGATTTTGCGCGCGCGGCAGCGAGCGGTCACCCCTTCGAATGGATCGCCGGCCAAGGTTACTCTTCCGGAGAGACCTCACCGCTGTACGGGCTGGTCTTGGCGTTGGGTTACCTGATCGGCTTTCGTGGCTATTTTATGTGGGTTTGGGCGGCGTTCGTTGCTTTGTCAAGCGTCGTCGTGGCGATGCGGTCCACCGCCGAGCTCGTCGCGCCGCGTGTCGCGTGGGTGGTGCCCCCCGTGCTCGTCTGCGTGGGGTTGCTGGACTGGTCGCTTTGGAGCGGCATGGAGGTCGCTCTCTCTTTCGCGATCCTCGCGCGCGCCGCGCTCGCCGCGCGCAGGACTCACACCGCCCCTCCGACGCATCGCAGCTCAGCCCAATGGGCGCTCGGCGGGTGGGGCGCGCTCCTCGTGTGGACGAGACCGGAGCTCGCCGTCGTCGTCGCCGCTTTCGCTGTGCTCGCCGCGCGAGGCGTTCGCGCTCGCTCACCATGGCCCGCGCTCTTACGCGCAGGATTGCCCGGCGCGCTCGCGACGCTCGCCATCCTCGGCCTCAACTACGTGATGACGGGAGACGCAGCGTCTGCGGGCGCTCGACTGAAGCTGCTCTCCTCTAACCCGTATCTGTCGGACGTGGATCGCGCGCGCGAGCTCACGCTGAACGTGTTCTACCTCGCGTACAAGCCGCTCCGAGACGAGCGCGTGTGGCTGTTTTTCGCGGTCGCGAGCGTCGGCGTGCTCGCCAAGCGCACGCGCGATCTGACTGTGGCGTTGATGGCGTCGTGCCTCGGCTACGCAGCTCTCGTCTCGTGGAACGGCGCGGCGCGCTACCAGAACTTTCGTTACTACGCGCCCGCCCTGGAGGTCTTGTTGATCGCGGCGTGCCTCGGTCTCGACGCGCTCGCGAGATCTCGACTGAGGCGCCTCTCGTCGCCGCTCGCGATCCTCGTGGCGTTCGGTGTGGCCATCGGCATGCAGCCGGAGATCACGCACTTCACCACGGCGTGCGCGAACATCCATGGCCAACAGGTGGAGATGGGCCGGCGCATCTCCTCTCGGACGAAGACCAACGCGATCATCCTGGTCGGGGATGCGGGCGCGATCCCCTATTTTTCTGGGCGAAACGCGATCGACGCGCTCGGTCTCGGTGGCTATCATCGCATGCCCTTCATCGACGCAGCGCCGCACGGCGAGGCGGCCACGGCGGAGATCCTCCAGCGTCTCTCACCTGCGATGCGACCCACGCACCTCGCGCTGTACCCGAACTGGTTCAGCGCGATCACGTCACACTTCGGTCGCGAGATCGATCACGTGACCATCGAGCACAACGTGATCTGCGGTGGCCCTACGAAGGTCCTCTATGAAGCGGACTTCTCCTCCATGGACGGCGACGCGCCTCCTGCCGGAGTCGTGCTGGACGAGCTGGATGTCGCCGACGTCATCAGCGAGCGCGCGC
>JANYHY010000705.1 GCA_025362165.1 Myxococcales bacterium
CCGTGACGCAGCGCGTACGTCCAGAGGTGCGGATTTTTCACGAGCTGATCGGGCGCGCTCGGCATCCAGTGCGTCGTGCGGAAGACGAATTTCTCGTGCGTCTGTCCGTACTCGTCGTCCCACGCCTCTACACGCAAGACGAAGCTCCCCGCCATCGGTTCGCCGTCGCGGGTCCACGAGAGCGCGCGCGTCTTCTGCGGATCGTGCTTGAGCCCGTCGCCGAGCTGGAACCAAGAGAGCGTCGGCAGACCGTCGAGCCCTAGGATGCGATCGCCCCGACGCAGGCCGGCCTTCCACTCGCTCGAGCCTTCCGGCACGTACGCTGCGTACATGTCCGAAGACTCGATCCCCGTGCGCGTGAACACATCCTTCGCTCGAGATGACGCGTCGGGGGGAGGTAGATCCGCGCTCGCTGAGGCAGGCGTCAGTGTCGCGACTCCAGGATCCATGACGGCGAGATCGCAGAGACCGCCCGCGGCGTCCGGCTGAGGGATCGGTCGCATGTACGCGAGCACGATCGAGTCACCGCGGTTCGCCGACAGTGAGCGCTGCAGATCGACCAGCTTGTCGACAGGCCGCCCGTTGATCGCGGTGATGCGGTCGAACGTGCGCAAACCCGCCCGATATGCGGGCGAATCCGTGCGCGGGACTCCGACGACAGGCGCGGCGAAGCTCGTTTGAAATCCGACGTGACCGTTGTGCGTGGTAATGCCGAGCTCGGACTCTTCGTTGGAGCTCCCCGCGTCGAGCGGCGTCATCACGATCGTCTCGGTCTTGCCTTCTCGCTCCACCACGAACGTCGTCGGCAGGTCGCTGCGCTTGCCGACGATCTCTTGGACCTCCGGCAGCGTCGTCACGGTCTTGCCTTCGACGCTCGTGATGACGTCTCCGACTTGGAGGTGTCCGTCCGCAGGCTTGCCCGGCATGACAGCGCCGACCACAGCGGGCAGCAGCTCTTTGTCGTCTAGGAACACCGAAGTGTAGAGCGCGATCGGGAACAACAAGTTCATCGCCGGCCCTGCGAGCACGACCACCACGCGCTTCCAGAGCGCCTGCGCCTCGAACGTTCGCTTCTTGTCCTCGGGGCGAATCGGGCCCGTGTTCTTGCTCTCCTCGAGCATCCGCACGAAGCCGCCGAGCGGGAGGATGCCGATGCAGTACTCCGTCTCCTTGCCGCGGATGCGGATCAGCTTCGGGCCGAACCCGATCGAGAACACGAGCACCTTGATGCCGAACGCCTTCGCGGTCGCGAAGTGTCCGAGCTCATGGATGAAGATGAGGACGCTGATGAGCAGGACGAAGTAGACGAGATTCACCGCGAAGCCTCGGCGCTACGAGGCCGCGAGGACGGCTGAAAATAGCCGCTTTCCATCGTCGCCACCGAGGAGTGATTCGCTCATACGCTCGGGGTGCGGCATCAAGCCGAACACGTTTCGCTTCGGCCCGCCGACGATCCCAGCGATGTCTCGGAGCGATCCGTTTGGGTTCGCGTCTCCACCGAACGCGCCGTCCTTGGTGCAATAGCGCAGCGCGATCTGGTCTTCGCCTTGGAGGCGCGCAAGCACTTGTTCGGTCGCTTGGTACCGGCCCTCTCCGTGCGCGATCGGCAAGCGCCACACTTGCCCGACCTCCTTGGTGAACTGAGTCTGCGCCGTGGTCTTCACGTACCAATCGCCGCACTCGAATCGCAGGTGCGCGTTGGGTGTGAGCGCGCCGGGGAGCATGCCCACCTCGCACAAAATCTGAAAGCCGTTGCACACGCCGAGCACGAGGCCGCCGCGATCGGCGAACGACTTGATCGCCCCGAGGATCGGGCTCGCCTTCGCGAGCGCGCCGCAGCGCAAGTAGTCGCCGTAGCTGAAGCCACCAGGGATCGCGACGAAGTCAGTGCCCGCGGGCAAGCTCGTCTCCGTGTGCCAGACGACGGTTGTTGGAGTGCCGCAGACATCGCGGATCGTCCGGACCATCTCCGCGTCGGCGTTCAGGCCCGGAAAGAGAATCACAGCGGCGCGCATCACACATGGAATTAGCACGCCTTCTTAGGTGGCGGCGAGTCTTGGCACCCCACGACGGTAGGGCTAAGTCACCGGGCGATGCCGCATCCGCTCCCCACGGACCCGCCGATCACGCCCGCGCTTCGCAAGCAGCACAAGATCACCGAGGACGAATGGGTGCATATCCAGGAGGCGCTCGGTCGCGATCCCACGTTCACCGAGCTCGGTGTGTTCAGCGTGATGTACAGCGAGCACTGCTCGTACAAGTCGAGCCGCGTGCATCTGCGAAGACTGCCAACGAAGGGACCGCGCGTGATCCAAGGGCCCGGCGAGAATGCCGGTGTAGTCGACATCGGTGATGGCTTCGCGGCTGTGTTCAAGATGGAGTCGCACAATCATCCGAGCTTCATCGAGCCGCATCAAGGCGCGGCGACGGGAGTCGGCGGAATCTTACGCGACGTGTTCACCATGGGCGCGCGGCCGATCGCGAGCCTCAACTCGTTGCGCTTCGGTCGCCCGGATCATCCGCGCACCGCAGAGCTCTTGCGCGGAGTCGTCGCTGGAATCGGCGGCTACGGTAATTGCATCGGCGTGCCTACAGTCGGCGGTGAGGTGATGTTCGACGAGGCGTACGACGGCAACATCCTCGTCAACGCGTTCACTTGCGGCATCGCGCGACAAGACCGAATCTTCTACGGGCGCGCGACCGGAGTCGGAAATCCGATCCTCTACATCGGCGCAAAAACAGGCCGCGACGGCATCCACGGCGCGACGATGGCGAGCGACGAGTTTCAAGAGGGCAAGGCCGCGCAGCGCCCCACGATGCAGGTCGGCGATCCCTTCATGGGCAAGCTGTTGCTGGAGGCGTGCCTCGAGCTGTTCGCGACCGACACGCTGCTTGGCATCCAAGACATGGGCGCCGCCGGTCTCACCAGCTCGAGCGTCGAGATGGCGGGCCGGAGCAAGAGCGGCGTGGAGATCGATCTCGATCTCGTCCCGCGCCGCGCGAAGAACATGCTCCCTTACGAGATCCTCTTGAGCGAGTCGCAAGAGCGCATGCTCTTGGTCAGCAAGCAGGGTCGCGAAGAAGAGGTGCTCGCGATTTGCGCAAGATGGGACATCGACGCGGCTGTCATCGGTCACGTCACGAACACGGGTCGGTGGGTCGTCAAGGCGACGCCTGGTTATGATCCGCTCGCAGACGAGCCCACCACACGAAACGCGATCGTCGTCTGCGACATCCCGACCGGCGCGGTCAACGAAGATGCGCCCGTCTACGATCGACCACGCAGAGAAGATCCGTCGCTCCGCGAGCGCACGCGCCTCGACAGTGTCCCCGCGTTGGCAAGATCGAGGACGAGCTGCTCGCCGCGTGTGGATCTCCCAACTTGGGATCCCGACGTTGGGTGTGGCGACAGTACGATCAGATCGTGCGCGGCGGCACGATCGTGCGACCCGGCTCCGACGCCGCGATCGTGCGCGTTCCGTGCGAGGACGATAAGGGTGTAATCTACAAGTATCTCGCGTTCGCGGTGGACTGCAACGGGCGCATGGGAGAGCTCGACGCCTACGTCGGTGGGGCGATGGCCGTCGCAGAGACGTGTCGAAACCTCGTCTGCTCGGGCGCGGAGCCCATCGGTCTCACGGACTGCTTGAATTTCGGAAACCCCGAGCGGCCCGAGATCATGCAGCAGTTCTCTCGCGCGGTAGACGGCATCGCCGCCGCTTGCGATGCACTCGTCGTTCCGATCGTGAGCGGCAACGTGAGCCTGTACAACGAGACCTCCAGAGCCGGGACCACGCGCGCGGTCCTGCCGACGCCTGGCATCGGAGGAGTCGGTCTCGTCACCGATTTGGCAGACGTTGTCACGCAGCACTTCAAGCAAGACGGCGACTTGATCATGATCCTTGGCAAGACCGCGGGGTCGCCAACGCAGAGCCTCGCCGGCAGCGAGTGGCTCACTCGCAAGATCGGTCGCATCGCTGGAGAGTCGCCCGTGATCGATCTCGTGCTCGAAGCCAACGTGCAGCGGCTGGTGCTCTCGCTCGCGCGCTCGCGCCTGCTCCAGAGTGCGCACGATGTGTCCGAAGGCGGCCTCGCCGTCGCCCTCGCGGAGTGCTGCGTGACTGCGCCGCTCGACAGAGACGATCGAGGCGCGCGCGTTCGAATCGAAGCAAAATCGGCCGTGGAGAAGGCCGCCGCGCTGTTCGGCGAAGGTCCGACCGTGATCGTTCTGAGCGTCGCCTCCGCGAACGCAGAGAAGGTCGAGGCCGCAGCGAAGTCAGCCGGTGTGCCCATCTCTCGCGCTGGCGAAGTTGGCGGCACCGAGCTCGTGATCGAGTGCGGCTCCGAGACCGCTCACCTCGCCGTGTCGCGCTTGCGTTCCGCGCGCGAGAGCTGCCTCGACAGCATCGTCGGACCTTAGGCAACCGTTGGCGTGCGCCGTAGGCGACGACAATTTCGCTGCTCGCACGAGGCGGCTTTGAGGTGATAGCCTTGAATGTCCGGTAGCTTCTGCCGGATTCGTGGCCGCCGATGTCAAAAGCCCCCTCGCCGCTGCTCGGCTACAACAACAACGTTCGGCACAAGAACAAGGTCTTCCATATCCAAACGGAAGACTCCGGGATCAAGCGCCCGCACATCATCACGCACCTGTTCATGGATGGCGGGCGCATCCTGAAGTCGGTGAAGACGAGCTACGCCGAGCACCTCGGCAACGAGAAGCTCGGCGACGTCGTGCGCCAGATGATGAAGGAGCAGCACAAGGCGATGTTCATCGCGCTTCGCGATGGGCAGTTCGATCACCTCGTCGATCCAGAGGCTGCCGCAGCTGCGCAGAAGGCGAAGACCAAGACACTCAGCGGTATCCCAGCGAACCCACCACCGCCGTCTCAGCCGCTCGTAGAAGAAGGTCCGCCCACCACGCGAGAGCCTGAGCCGAGCCTCGCGCTCGAGCTCGATGATCAGCCAGCGTTCCTGATGCAACAAAACGATCTGCCCCCACCGCCTGCGAACGTGTTGCGCGCGCGAGAGGCGGACCCCGACACTGGACGTTACAAGAACGTCAGCGAGTCCACGACGCGCCCCAGAAGCGAGCCTCCGCCCAAGAGCGTGCCCGGCAAGAGCCCCGCGCCCAAGTCCACGAGGCCCAAGCGAGCAGCCGGCGACTCTCGCGCGGACCCAGATGATCGACCGCAAGCGGGTCGAGTCATCAAGCGCTCTTCGCGCCCGCCGCCCGAGAAGGAGGCCTCCCGCTATGCGCCCGCGAGGCCCGCGTCGATCTTCGGTAACGCGAAGCCTCAGCAGGGCACGTCGATCTTCGGCGAGGACCTCATCAGTGACAAGTCGCTCGACGAAGTCATCCTCAGCTATCTCGCCGAAGATCTCGAAGACGAAAAAAAATGATGGTGTCGGGGAGCGCTGCTTCGGGCGCGCTTTTTTGTGCGAACCGACTAGAGTCGGGCCGTGACGAGACTCATGTTGGTGTTGGTGTTGATGGCGACGGCCTGCGCTACGAATACGTTTCGCAACCCGCAATTCACAGCCGCGCGCGCGCCTTCTCCCACGGTGAGCACGCAGGTCGTGAAGTGCCTCGCGACGTCGCATGTGTCGAGCGACGTCATCGCTGACGCGCTCACTGCGGAGCTCGAGTCGCGGACCAAGCTCGTCACGCTGCCGCCGGAGGAGCGCGTTCAGCTCTGCGGAGAACTCGGGACGGACTCTGCAGTGTCGACATGGTCGAGTGATTGGAACCTGGGCGCCACCATCGCCACCCCGCTCGCGCGCGCCGTCGCCAAGTCCTCCGCGGCGGGCTCCGTGCTCGTGCCCCTGCTGCGCACCGTGGACGCGTGCGACAAGAACACGTGCACCGAGCAAGGCGTCGACCTCGGCATGTTCCTGTTCTCCGCTGACGGAGAGCTGCTGTGGAAGGGCACAGCGAAGAGGGCGACGACGCCGCAGCAGGCATTCTCGAAGTCAGACGCTGCAGCGCTCAGCAAGGACCTGCTCGCAGAGCTGCCCGCCGATTTCAAACAGCCCTAATTTACAGCCCGAACGCGCGCAGCTTCTTGTGGAGGCCCTCGCGCGTGATGCCGAGTGACTTGGCCGCCGCCGTCTTGTTGTTGCCGTGCTCGCGCAAAGACTCGATCAACATCCAACGCTCGAGCTGATCCATCATCTCTTTGAGCGTGCCCTTGGTGGGGCGCACGCGATCGATCACCGCGTCGATCTGGCGAACGCGCGGCGACAACAGATCCGGTGTTACGAAGCCGCCCGCGTCGATTTGGATCATGAGGCGCTGCACTTCGTTCTGCAGCTCGCGCACGTTGCCCGGCCAGCGATAGCTCTGCAGCAGCTCCATCGCCTGCTGTGAGAACCCCGCCGCGGGCTTGCCGAGCTCGGCGGAGAAGCGCGCAAGGAAGTACTGCGCGAGCTGCGGGATATCGTCGCGGCGCTCGCGCAACGGCGGCACGCGCAACGGGAACACTTTCAAACGATAGTAGAGGTCCTCACGGAAGCGCCCCTCTGCGACCTCCTTCTCGAGGTTGCGGTTGGTGGCGGCGACGATGCGCACGTCGACCTTCTTCTCGGCCGACGCGCCGACCGCGCGAATCTCGCCCTCTTGAAGCACGCGCAGCAGCTTGCTCTGCAACGACAGCGGCATCTCGGTGACCTCGTCGAGGAAGAGCGTCCCGCCGTCCG
>JANYHY010000734.1 GCA_025362165.1 Myxococcales bacterium
TCGCGAGATCGTGGATGTCGTCTGCGATGGCGTAGGTTCGGCCGCGGACGAGCGCGCGAGCCTTGGCGGCGCGCGCCAGTGACATCGCCCCCCGTGTGGAGGCACCCAATGACAGCGCCGGCGACGCACGCGTGGCGAGGATCAACGCTTGGAGGTAGCTCGCGAGAGCCGTGTCGAGCACCACACGTTCGACGTCTCGCTGGAGCGCCACCAATTTGGCCGGATCGAGCACGACCGGCACGTTGTGGACGGTGTTGGTGGCTCCCTGCAGGAGGCGCATCTCCACCTGGGGGGGTGGGTATCCGATGCGAATTCGCACCAAGAAGCGGTCCAGCTGCGACTCCGGTAACGGGAACGTGCCGGCGAAGTCTTGCGGATTTTGCGTGGCGATGACGAGGAACGGGTCGGGCAGCGGGATGGTCTGCCCGTCCAGCGAGACTTGGCCTTCGTTCATCGCCTCGAGCAACGCTGACTGCGTCCGCGGGCTGGCGCGGTTGATCTCGTCTGCCAGCAAGATGTTCGCGAACACCGGGCCCTGACGAAGGACGAACTCGCCGGTTCGTTGATCGTAGACGGACACGCCCACGACGTCGCTCGGCAGCAAATCACTCGTGAATTGCACGCGCCGCAGCTCTCCACCCACAGCCCGCGCCAACGCCCGTGCGAGCGTGGTCTTGCCGACGCCAGGCACGTCTTCGATCAGAATGTGACCGCGGGCGATGAGCGCCACCAAGGCTAGCTCGACAGCCTCCTGCTTGCCTTCGAGCGCACCTTCGACCGCATCACGCAATCTTTGGAGGGTTGGGATCTCTTCCGCCAACACCGCGGCAGCGGCCGTCATAAGCGAGAGCGTAGCATGGTTTCCAGACACTCAATGGCTAAGGCCGAGGGTGCTCTTCACACCTGGCGCTGATTCGAACGCTGGGCTTGGAGTAGGCTGCGTGTGTGCCGATCATCCTCGAAGGCGTC
This sequence comes from Myxococcales bacterium, assembly GCA_025362165.1. Taxonomy (GTDB): domain Bacteria; phylum Myxococcota_A; class Polyangia; order Polyangiales; family Polyangiaceae; genus JANYHY01. Next base: position 970 of record JANYHY010000734.1, read on the forward strand.
ACCAAGACCTTTGGCAGCGTTCGAGCGGTGGTGTCGGCTTCGGCGACCTTCGAGGACGCTCGCGTGACTGTGATCGTCGGCGCGAACGGATCTGGCAAGACCACCTTGTTGCACATGATCGGCGGCCTGGCGCGACCCACGCTCGGACGGATCGAGAGAGGCCCCCACGGCGCCACGCTGGAGGAGCTTCGCGCCCACCTCGGATGGGTGGGGCACGACACCATGTGTTACGGCGATCTCTCTGGAATGGAGAACGTCGCGTTGGCGGCGCGTCTACGCGGAGTGGATGAACCAAGCGCGCGTGAGCGAGCCAAGACGCACTTTGCCTTGGCGGCGTTCGGCGATCGGGCGGTTCGTTTCATGTCTCGCGGACAGCGGCAGCGCGTCGCCCTCGCGCGGGCGCTGGTTCACGAGCCGAGCCTGGTGCTGCTCGACGAACCGACGACGGGGCTCGATGCGTCCGGAGTCGAGACGTTGGTGGAGGTCGTCAAGCGCGAGCGCGACAGGCGCGCGACCCTCGTGGTGGTCACGCACGACGCGGCGTTCGCGACTCGGGTGGCCGACGCCACGTTCAAGATGGATCGCGGCCGGCTCGCACCTCAGAAATGAGTGACGCTATCGTCGGGTCCTCCGCCAGCGTCTTGCTGGAGGCGCGAGGCAAGGGCCCTCTCACCACGTGAGCGCAGAATCGCCGGAGCTCGGCCGCGTTCGTGCCTGTCGAGGCGTCGCGCTCCAACGGGTCCACGAGCACGACGTCCACCACATGCAGCGCCGCGCGACTCGTCGCGAGGACTTCGTGCAGAACCCCCAGCCGATCGACGGCGACCAGGAGAGTCTTGGTAGGCGCGAGGCGAGCGAGCAGGTCGACGTTCAAGAGTGTCGCGGTGATCGGGGACAACAGCCCGCCCGCGAGCTCCACCACCACGCCCTCACAAACCTCGCGCAAGCGATCGACCGTCGCGGTCATGGCGGCGAGGTCCAGCACCCTCCCCTCACGCTCGGCGGCCAGATGGGCCGACACCGGCGCTCTCAGTCGAACCCCGAGCTCGGAGTGTTTCACGTGAAACGTCGAGGCCGCCTCGAGTCGGCCGGCGTCGTCCGTGCCCAGGACCTCATCGCCAACGCCGGTCTCCACGGGCTTGAAGCCAGCAACGCGCGCGTCACGTCCCCACCGCAAGAGCAGCGCCTCCGCGAGGTGTGTCTTGCCGATGTTGGTGCCTATGCCGGTCACGACGACGAGCGGCGCCTTCAACGAAGCACCTCGGCGATCGCTCGAAGGAGCCCGTCGATCTGCTCTTTCGTGTGGGACGCGGTGACCACCAAGCGCAAGCGAGACGTCCCCTTGGGGACCGTGGGGGGGCGGATCGCGACGACGTGATGGCCCCGTGCGCGGATCGCGCTCGCGATGCGCTCCGCCTCTTCAGGCGCGCCGACGATCCACGGGACGATGGGGCCCTCGCCCTGGGGCTCGATCGCGAGCTCCCGAAGTCCCGCGCGGAGCCGCAAGGCGTTCTCGAAAGCTCGGCCGCGCAACTCGGGTTGTCGCCGGGCCCGCTCGAGGTTCGTGAGCGCCGCTGTGGCCACGACCGGGCTCACGCCAGTCGAGAAGACGAACGAGCGAGCGCGATTCCAGAGCCAGGACCGCAGAGTCTCTGACCCCGCGACGAACGCCCCGCTCACCCCGAACGCCTTTCCGAACGTCCCCACCACGACGTCGGCCTCTACCCCAGCCTCGGCGCATCGCCCTCGCCCATCCGGCCCGAACAAGCCCAGCGCATGAGCCTCGTCGACGAACAGCGCGGCGCGACTCCGGTCACAGAGCTCGCGCAGCGCGCGCAGATCGGGCCCGTCCGCGTCCATGCTGAAGTACGACTCCGTGACGACCCACGCACGCCGGTCGCCGCGTCGTGCGAGCGCGGTGGCGACGTCCCTCACGTCCGCGTGCTTGGTCACGATGACGTCCGCACCCGAGAGCCGCGCGCCGTCGATGAGCGAGGCGTGGTTCAGCGCATCGCTCACGATGAGGTCTCCAGGTCTCGCGAGCGCCGCCAGGGCGCCGAGATTTGCCGCGTAACC
>JANYHY010000762.1 GCA_025362165.1 Myxococcales bacterium
TGTTGCCCGCGCCGCCGCCGGGACAAGAAGACGACGCGCTGGTCGAAGAGGAAGAGGACCCGCGCGAGGCTCTGATTCGCAGGCTGCTCGAGTATCAGAAGTACAAACAAGCGGGCGCCGATCTCCTCTCGCGAGGGGTGCAAGGCGCGGACGTCTTCACGCGCGGCTCGGAGATCGAGGCGGCTGTGGCAACCGGTCTTCCGCCGCTGGCAGAGGTGCCGCTCTACTCGCTCGTGGAGGCGTTTCAGCGCGTGCTCGCCAAGAACAAAGTGAAGCTCACTCACGAGGTCGTCGCGGATCGCATCAGTCTCTCGGATCGGATTCACCAGCTCATCGACGCGCTCAAGGTGCGCGAGCGCATGCTCTTCGAGGAGCTCTTCGAGGGCTTGACCTCGCGCGCCGATCTCGTCATCACGTTCCTCGCTTTGCTGGAGATGACCAAGCTCCGCATGACCCGCCTCTTCCAAACCGAGCCGCTCGCGCCGCTCTACGTCGAAGCCGTGATGGACTCGGCTGTCTCGCTCGACGAGGCGGATCTCTCGATCGCCCCGAACCACCCTGAGACTAGCGCGGGGGGCACGTGAGCTCCCAACCCGAGATCGAGAACGAAGCGCCGACCGACGCCGCGCTCGCCGAGACGGTGGAGGCCGAGGACGCACCGGCGACCACTCCGCCGGAATCGGCCAAGCACGAGGTCGGCGATCAGCACCTCCGCGGTTTGGTGGAGGCCCTCGTGTTCGCGAGCGATCGGCCGCTGAAATCAGGCGAGATCGGCAAACTCGCGAGCGCGCCCACGCGGCAGATCACCAAGGTGCTCGAGGAGCTGCGCGAAGAGTACAAAGGTCGCGGCGTGCAGCTGGACGAGATCGCGGGCGGCTGGGTGTTCCGCACGAGCGCGCTGTACGCGCCCTTCGTGAGAGACATGACGGGGCAGAGGCCCGTGCGTCTCTCACGCGCGCAAGTCGAGACGCTCGCGATCGTCGCATACAGGCAACCAGTCACGCGCCCTGAGGTGGACGACATCCGCGGCGTCGACTGCGGCGCGGTCCTCAAGTTGCTCCTCGAGCGCGATCTCGTACGCATCCTCGGCAAGAAGGACGAGCCTGGCCGTCCGATCCTCTACGGCACGAGCGCGGCGTTCTTGGAGCTGTTCGGGTTGAAGTCGCTGAAGGATCTGCCCACCCTGCGAGAGTTCACGGAGCTCAACGAGGACAGCCGCCGAACCGTAGAGAAGGAGCTCGAAGAAGATCTCGAAGCGCGTGGAGGCGGCGTGGACGAGCTCGTGGGTGCGCTGCAAGACGAGCACTCGCCAGCGTCCATGGAAGACCCTTCGCCGGACGTGCGCGACGATCGCCAAACGATGATGAGCCCGCCGCTGGTTGACGACGAAGACACGCAGGCAGTCGAGAAGGCAGCGGAGCCCGAGGAGCAGAAGGTCAGCAAGCTCTACGATCCCGCAGACGAGCTCGAGTTCCCAGACGACGCAGACGAAGACGACGATGATGACGATGATGACGATGACGAAGAAGACGAAGACGAGTGATCAGTCCTCTTCGCCCGCGGGGTCTGCGTAGCTCGCCGCGAGCTTGGTGACCTCGTCGCGAAGGCGCTTGTGCGCGGCGATCTTGCGCAGCAGCTCCCATACGGCGGGATCGCGGAGCGCCTTCATCGGGTCGACGTTGCCCTTCGCCTTCTTCGGGATCGCTCCTGGGCCCTTGGCGCGGAGCTCCTCCATCTTGTCGATGTACTGCTTGGTCGGAAAGAGCTCACCCTTCTCCCAAGAGAGGACGGTCGCCTGCTCGAGCGTGAGCGCGCTTGCGAGCTCTTTGGCCGTGCACGAGAGCTCTTTGCGTAGCTGCTTGATCTCATCGGGTGTCACGCAGCCAGCATACTGCAGCTGATCGCCCCTAGACTGCTTGGAGTTGGAGTTGTTGGTGGGTCCGGGCTACGCTGTGATGTCGTGCGCTTTTATCTTCTTCTTGTCTTGATGGGATGGACCGTCGGCTGCTCCTCGGATCCGTCTGCGAATCCCGATAGGGGCGACGCGGACATCTTGCTGCCGGACGCAGAGAGCGCGGACGCGATGCATCCAGACGCGGCGACGGCGCCTCCGAAGACCTACGTGCGTGTTGCGCAGATGTCGGCGGACGTCGGCGCGATCGACTTCTGCGTGCGGAGCAAGGTCGAGCAGTTCGGTCCACTCGTCACTCCGAACGTGGTGGATGCTGGCTCGTACGACGCGAGCGTCGCAGGCGTGGGGTTCGGGCAAGTGTCTCAGTACTTGGCGATCACGGCCTCTGGCACCGTGGACATCTCGATCGTCGCCGCCCCCGCGACGGATTGTTCGTCGCCCATCGCCGTGGGCACCTTCACGCTCGATCCCGGCAAGCACGACACGATCGCGCTGATGGGAGTGTCGAAATCGAACGTGTCGTCCGATCGCGCGCTTGGTGTTTCGGTGTTCGTGGACGACTCGAACGGCAACCCCGCGCTCGTGCGCATGCGCTTGGTCAACGCCGCGCTCGGCACTGCGCAGTACCCCGGCATCGGCCCCTTTGCCGCTGCTCTCGCCAACGGGAACTCCGTGCTCCCGCTCGCCGGTGAGGTCCTGTCGCGAAGAGCTTCGTCTGCGAGCAGCGTCGATCCCACCGTGGACGCTCTCGGGTATCACGACTTGTCCGTCGCGCCGAAGGGTCTCGTCGGGCTACGCGTCTCTTATGGCAACGACGCGGGGATCAACGTGTGGACGAGCAAGCCTGTCGATCTCGGGTTGACGCTCGGGAGCTCTCGCACGGTGTTCATCGTCTCGGTTCCCTATGTGTACAAAAGCTTGATCAGCGCGTTCGTCTGCGATGACGTGGAGCACGCGCCAGCGTCACCGTGCGTCTGGGCGCCCGCGTACTAGGAGCTTTCGCTGCCGCCGGCGATGGTCATCTTCGCGACGCGAAAAGTGGGCGAGGCCATGGACGTGCGCAAATCGAGATCGCTGCCGATCGCGTCAATCGACTGCAGAAGCTGATCGAGGTTGAGCGAGATGGTCACCTCGCTCACGGGGTAGGTCAGCTCGCCGTTCTCGATCCAAAAGCCGCTCGCGCCGCGCGAGAAGTCTCCCGTAGTCGCGTTGAACCCGAAGCCCATCATGTCCGTGACGTACACGCCGCGCTTGGTCGCCTTCAAGATCGACTCCGGTGAATCGGTCGTCGGCGATAAAATGAAATTGCTCGTGCCTGCACCCACTCCCGCGCCGCCTCCGCGTGACGCGCTCGCGGTGCTCTCTCTGCCGAGCTTGCGCGCGGAGTAGCTGTCGCAGAGGTACATCTGCAAGACGCCCTTCTCGACGATCACGTTCTTGCGGCACGCGAGTCCCTCTCCGTCGTATGCGCGCGAGCCGGGTGCGCGCGGGATGAGCGGATCATCGACGACATTCACGAGCTCGCTCGCGATCTTCGTGCCCTCGCGAGCGATCAAGTAGCTTGATTTGCGCCAGATCGAGCTGCCCATGATGCAGCCGGCCAACAAGCCGAGCATCGAGCGCGCGGCGTCGGGATCGAACACCACGGGTGCTTCGGTGGTCGCGACCGTCTTGGCGCCGAGCTTGCGAAGCGTGCGTCGCGCGGCCTCTTTGCCGACGGACTCGGCGTCGTCCAGCTCCGAGAGATGGCGCTTCGCCGTCCA
>JANYHY010000774.1 GCA_025362165.1 Myxococcales bacterium
CGATCTCGTCAGCGAGAAGGAGCACGAGTACACCTTCCCGCAGCCCGCGGGCGGTTGGACCGAGATGAAGATCCTGCCAGACCCCAAGGACGAAACGCTCGATATGTTCGACAGCGGCCGACGCATCTCTTTCGGACGAAAAGAGACGATGACGCTCCGGCAGCTCGTGCCGCACTTGCCCGCCAGGCTCGTCATCCGCTCGGTGCCGGACGCGACCGCGAAGCTGCATGTGATCATCGACGGCGCGCAGGTCGATACTCTGGACTACGTCCCCGGCACTGGCTTCGAGGAGCGCGTCGTCGAGGTGCCCGGCGCGTCCGTCCAAGCCACGATTCACCTGGAGCTTCAGAACGACGGCCCAGGAGACTTCACCGATTATCATGTTTGGATAACGCAATAGCGATGGCTCCGACGTGGGCCGACCGCGCGCAATCGCTATTGGGCAGTTGGGGTAGACCGGCCGACGGGGTCGCCGTCGTGGTGCTCGTCTTGGCGATCGTGCTCGCGGCGGTCGCCATGAAGAAGCCTCGCGAGCTCGAGCGAGTCTTCGACGACAAGCAACTATCGACTCGTCGCTTCCTGTTGATCGCTGGCTTCGCGGCGGCGTTCCTGTCGCTCGGATACGTCGCTGAATACCTCAGAGGCGGGCCGCGCATCATCGACGCGTCGACGTATTACCTGCAGGCGCGCGCGATCTCCGAGGGGCACTTTGCGTGGCAGGTCCCCGACCCTAGCGCGAGCTTTCGCGGCCGATTCTTGATCGCTCCCTCCGCGCTTCATGGCGACCACGTCGCAGGCATCTTCCCGCCTGGATATCCGCTCGTCCTGTCGCTGGGCTTCTTGGTGGGGATGCCGATGATCGTCGGCCCGCTGCTCGCCGCGGCGAACGTCTGCGTGACCTACGCGCTCGCTAAAGAGGTCGCTTGGGATCGCCCGGAGTCCGAGTCGATCGCGCGGGCGGCTGCGCTCCTGTCGATCGCTTGTGCCGCGCTCCGCTATCACACGGCAGACACGATGTCGCACGGTGCGACTGCGTTGTGGGTGACCGCGTCGCTTGCATGCGCGCTGCGCGCCAAACGAACTACCGAGCGGCGCTGGCTCGGCTATTCGGGATTCGCGCTCGGCATGGTCGTCGCCACTCGGCCGATCTCTGCATTACCGATCGGCGCGTGCGTGCTGATCATCTCGTGGACTGTACATCGATGGCGCGCCGCGCGTGTCGCCGCCTTTGCGCTCTTCGGAGTGGGCTTGTTGATGTTCGCGCAGTGGGCGTCCACGGGGAGCTCGCTTCGATCCACGCAGCTCGATTACTACGCGACGAGCGACGGGCCGCCCGGGTGTTTTCGTTACGGCTTTGGCGACGGAGTCGGCTGCATGTTCGAGCACGGCGACTTCGTGCGCGCGCGCCTACCCGACGGATATGGCTTGTTTTCAGCCACGGGAACGACGCTGCGCAGACTGCTGCTCCACCTCTCCGACGCTCTCAACGCGTGGCCACTGATGTTGCTGGTCTTGGCGATTTCAAAGAGAGCGATCAAACGCGCGCCTCTGCTCGGGTGGCTCGCCGCGTTGGTCGCGCTGCAAGTGCTCGCCTACGCGCCGTTCTACTTCGATGGCAACTATCCAGGGGGAGGCGCTCGCCTCTACGCGGACGTGCTGCCCGTGGAGCACGTGTTCGTCGCTGTCGCGATATCGACATCATCGGTGGATGGGTCGACCCCCATTGGCACTTACAAGCGTCGCGCTACTTGGATATTGGCGATCGTGCTTGCGGGCTTCGCGTTTCACGGCGTGTACGACCATCGGCAGTTGGCGGAGCGTGATGGGGGCCGCGTGATGTTCGACCGCGAGGACCTCGAGCGCGCGAACATCAAGCGCGGGCTCGTGTTCGTCGACACCGATCACGGCTTCGATCTCGCGCACGATCCCAAGTACGCGAGCGCGCCAGACCTGGGCGTCACGATCGCGCGCCTGCGTGGAGACGATCACGACCGCCTCTTGTACACGCGCCTGGAGGAGCCGCCCGCTTGGGTCTACCGCTTCGGCCACGACGCGAGCACGCTCACGCCCTACAACCCCCCCACCAAGAGCGACGCGTGGACGTTCGAGGCGGAGGCGGAGTGGCCGCCGCTCGATCAGCGCGCGGGCGCGTGGGCGATGCCGATCTGGACAGTGCCCGCGTGCGCCTCGGCCGCGCACGCTCTCGAGATCCAAGGAGACGGCGAGGTCGTGATCGCGCTGCCCGTGCCCGAAGATGGCGCGTGGACGGTCACGCCGCGTGTGCTCATGCGCGCTGGAACAGGCTCAATCACGGTGTTCGGTGAGACTTGGAGCTTCGGCGGTGAAGGCGGCGCCGAGCTCTGTCGCGACCTCGACGCCCGCACGATCTCGCTTGCGCGCGGCGACGCACGCGCCGTGATTCGGAGCCACGGAGCGCCCATCGCCATCGACGCGATCTCGCTGTCGCGCAGCCGTTGACCTCGTACGCGACCGAGAGGTACGTTTACGCTCGTTGCTGAGCCAAACCGAGGGGGAGCACGGGTCATGACCAAGAGCGAACTCATCGACGCGATGGCAGCGCGGACACAGCTCACCAAGGCGCGCGCGGAGCTCGTGGTCAATTGCGTGTTCGACGCGATGACCGAAGCACTGCAGCGCGCTGCGCACGTCCAGCGAGCGACCGGTGAACGCGGAGACGGGATCGAGATCCGCGGCTTCGGCAGCTTCACGGTTCGCCCATACAAGCCCTACTCAGGACGCAACCCGCGCACTGGCGCGACAGTGCCGGTCGCCGCAAAGCGATTACCCTTCTTCAAAGTCGGCAAAGAGCTCAAAGAGATCGTGAACTCCAGCAGGCACCTCCCCATCACGGGCGGAGACGACAAAGACGCCGGCTGATTCGCCGACTAGTACGTCATTCGGAGATATTCACAGGAAGACGGGAAGACGGGAAGGTTGGAGAGCCCGTCTTCCTGTTCCATCTATCTGCGGATCGGCCGCGAGGCGCCGCATCCAAAGCGATCGGTTTGTTGCTAGAACGTCGCGGATGATCGGAACACGAGTCACGGTTCGAGTGCGCATGTCTGCGCATGACGCGCACTACGCGGGAGAGCTCGTCGACGGAGCGCGGATGCTCGCGCTGTTCGGAGACTTGGCCACCGAGCTGCTCATTCGACTCGACGGCGACGAGGGCCTATTTCGCGCGTACGACTCGGTCGAGTTCTTGGCGCCCGTGATGGCGGGCGACTACATCGAGGCCTCGGCGGAGCTCGTGAAGATCGGCGCCACGAGCCGCAAGATGCGCTTCGAGGCGCGCAAAGTGATTGGCAACTTGCGCGCGCCTGGATTGGCGGCGAGCGCGGGCGAGGTGCTCGCGGAGCCCGTGGTCGTGTGCCGTGCGTCGGGCACCTGCGTCACTCCGAAGGCGATGCAGCGCCGAGAGGTGGTCGTGCCGGAGCTCGTGCTCACCGCGGCGATCGTGGGCGCAGAGATCACGCGACAACAGACTCCCTACTTGCCAATCACTCCTCAAGAGATCGCGGACGAAGCCGCCAAGTGCCGAGAGGCCGGTGCGTCGGTGATTCACCTGCACGTACGCCTGGACGACGGCACGCCCACGCAGTCCGCGGATCGATTCGGCGCCACGATCGAGGCCATTCGCAACAAGACCGACTGCATCATCCAAGTATCGACGGGCGGCGCCGTTGGCATGGGTATCGACGAGCGCGCGCAGCCGCTCGCGTGCAAACCCGAGATGGCTACTTTGAATTGCGGCTCGTTGAACTTCGGTGACGACGTCTTCGTCAACAAGCGGCCCGAGATCCGCGATCTCGCAGCGCGCATCAAGAAGGCGGGCTCTGTCGCGGAGCTGGAGTGCTACGAGGTCGGTCACGTGGAGGAGGCGCTGTCTCTGGCGCATGAGGGCGTGATCACCGCTCCGCTGCACTTTCAATTCGTGCTCGGAGTCCCCGGGGGGATCGGCCCGAGAGAGGCCAACGTGCGCCACATGATCTCGCTGTTGCCCATGGGCGCGACGTGGGGAGTCGCCGCGGTGGGGCGCCATCAAAAGCCGATGAGCGAGCTCGCCATTCGTGCTGGTGGGCATGCGCGCGTGGGTCTCGAGGACAACATCTACTTGGATAAGGGAGTGCTCGCCGAAGGGAGCGCGCCGCTCGTGAAGCGGGCAGCGGAGTACGCGAGAGAGATCGGTCGGTCGGTCGTGGAGCCCAACCGCGCGCGC
>JANYHY010000015.1 GCA_025362165.1 Myxococcales bacterium
TTCGGCGAACATCAACGGCCTTCGGCGTAGCGGAGGTGCCGTTGGCACGCCCCAATCGTGTTAGAACTGCGCCATGCGCTGGATGCTCTTGTTGGTTCTCGTCGCCTGCAAAAATGACGATCTCGGGCCGCCGCCCGCCGCTCCTCCGCTCGATATGCCCTCGGCCTCTGCCTCTGCGATCGCGCCCGTGCCCTCTGCTTCGGCGATGTGCACGAACGCACCGGCAGACGCTGGCTGCCCTCGCTGACTGACAATGACGCAGGCGCGCTCCTACGAGGACACGTCACGCACGCGCTCTGTCATCCTCGGCGCATACGCACGTCGGCGCTAGAGTTTCTCGCGCTTGCTCGAGACGGGGACCTCTCCGCTCTCCGCGAGCATGATGTCCGCGACGCTGACGCGCTCGGTGGGTTCTTTCTCCTCGAACAACGAGTCGCGAATCGGCACGTCGTCGTGCGGCGCGCCCTCCGCACTGACTGCGTTCTCTCGGGTCGAGTAGAGGCCTTCGCTCATCTCGCCGAGTGCGCGGCGCAAGAACGCACGCCCATCTCCCACGCCCATCCCGAGCACGATCTTGCGCAAGTCGTAGGCGAGCACGCCCGCGTGTAGGTAGCGTTCGGCCGGGTCGACTTGCGTCGCGCGCAAGAGCACCGCGCCGATTTCACTCGAGAGGATCGGATCGGTGATGCCCGTGTGGATGTAGCCGTCTTTTGCGAACTTCAAGAGGTCCATCTCGCGCGCGTTGGGTGGGAAGCGCGGACCACGGAGGATCTCGAACATCAGCACGCCGAGCGCGAACACGTCGCTACGCGCGTCGCCCCGAGCGCCGCTCATCTCCTCTGGAGAGAGGTAGGTCACGCGCCTCGTCATCCGTTGCAGATCGCGCACGCCCGACCCCGAGGGCAGGGCCATGCGAACGCCAAAGTCGGTGACCTTCACCTCGCCCTCCCACGACAACAGCACCTGGCGTGGTGACAAATCGTGGTGCGTGATGCCGAGCACCGAGCCGTCGGGTGTGGGCACGTGTCTGGCGGCGAGCAACCCTTCGGCCACCTCTATGGCGATGAACAGCGCTAAATCCGTGGGGATCCTGCGACCCACGGCTGCGTAGGCTTGAGCGAACACTGCGAGCGAGGCGCCGCTCACCAGCTGCGTGACGACGAAGGGCACGCCATTTTCACCAACGCCCATGCCCTGCGTGTCGGCGATGTTTGGGTGATTGATGTAGGCTGAGTGCCGAATCACACGAGCGAGCTTCGCGAGCGCGTCCCCGTCGAGCGGAGCGTTGTTGAACACCTTCAGCGCGACGGGGCGGCGAAGCTTGTACGCGTCCTCCGTCCAACCGCGATAGACTGTCGCGTGCTCTCCCACACCGAGGCGCTCGGCGACAGTCACCGAACGTCCGTCGCCCAACTTGAACGCTGCCGGCGTCACAGCTGGAACCGACCCCGAGACCATCGGAAACAAAGCTGCAAGCTACGAACCACGAAATTTCCGGTGACGGATTGGTGGAGAGTCATGAAAGCATTAGCGCCTCACCCCGCCCAGCAGGGGCGGACCTGGGGCCATGGATCGCGAACGATCCAATCGGCTGATCCATGAGGGAAATCGAATACTTTGGCGCACGGTGTAGGCATGCGTGAGGTCCCTCTCCGACCCTCGGTGCACGTCCTGGTGTGCACGAACCTGCGCGCGTCGGACGCGGCTCTCGGACCAGGGTGCGGAGACTCGGGCGAACGCGTGTATGATGCATTCAAACGCGAAGTGGACCGCCGAGGCGCACACCGCGCGATTTGGATCGCTCGCACGCGTTGCCTTGGAGTGTGCCCCAAGCATGGCGCCACGGTGATCGTGCATCCCGGCGCGGATGTATTGGCGGAGGTGGAGCCTGCGGACGCACCATCAGTCTTGCTCGCCGCCCTCGATCGCACCACAAAGGATCCATGAGCAAGACGGACTGGGCCGCCATCGAGACGATCGTTCGCGAGATGGAGGAGCTCCAGATGCAGAAGGTCTTCGACCTCGCGCGACGACTGGTGCCGAACCTCACGCTCGAAGACATGCGCAACCCACACGATTTCCCGGAGCTCGGTGACACCGACTGGCACTACGAAGACGGCATTTTAACAGGGATCCAGAGCGTGCAGGCAGCGCTCGCGGCGCTCAAGATCAGGAGCCAGCCGTGAAGAAGAAGAAGGTGGACAAGCACAATCCCTTCGCGGCACTTGAGAAGGTGAAGCTGCCAGTGACGGAGGACGCAAAGAAGGCACCGCCAGCTCCGCCGAAGCCGACGCGCGTGACGCCGGAAGAAGAGCGCCTCGCGTTCCATCGGTTGATGAGCGGGGTCAGCCCGCTCGACAAGAAAGCGCGCGTGCCGACCTCGGCGCCTGTCGAGCGATCCATGATGATGAGCAAGACCCCCGAAGGCGCGCGCGCCGAGGAGGTTGACGCTTCACTGCGACTCTCCGAGCTCGCGCGACCGAAGTTCGAGGTGCAAGACGACGGCAAGCACGCTGAGGGCCGCGTGAGCTCGATCGCACCAGACCTGATGAGACGCCTGCGCCGCGGGCAGCTCGCGATCGACGGCCGCCTGGATCTGCACGGTCTTGGCGTGGATGAGGCGAAGGTAGCGCTCGGCCACTTCTTGCGAAAAATGCGGACTCGCGGCGAGAAGTGCGTCCTCGTGATTCACGGAAAAGGCCGCCACTCGCTGTCTGGAGAAGGTGTGCTCCGCGGTGAGATGAGCGCGTGGCTCTCGCAAGGTCCAGCGAGCGCGAACGTAGACGCCTTCGCATCACAGACCGATCCCGATGGCGACTCTGGATCGATGCTCGTGCTCTTGCGGCGTTGACGCACGGCGCAAGCAACATCCGCTAGCCGTTGCCGGTTCGAGGCACTAGGGTTGGCCCTATGGTCGACAAGGTCCAAAAAATCTGGATCGACGGTGCGCTCGTCGATTGGGATGACGCGAACGTCCACATCCTCACGCACACGATCCACTACGGGCTCGGCGCGTTCGAGGGCATCCGCGCCTACAAGCGGCAGAACGGACAGACCACGGTGTTCCGTTTGAAGGAGCACATCGACCGGCTCTTCGACAGCTGCAAGCTGATCTTGATGAAGCCCGAGTACACGCGCGAGCAGATCATGACTGCCTGCACGGAGATTTTGCGCGTCAACAAAATGGAAGAGGGCTACATCCGCCCCATGGTGTTCGTCGGCGAAGGCGCGATGGGCATTTACGCGCCGAACAACCCGCACCGCACCACGGTCATCGCGTGGAAGTGGGGTGCTTACCTCGGTGAAGAGGCGCTCAAGAACGGCATCCGCGCCAAGATCAGCTCGTACTCGCGCCACCACATCAACGTCTCGCTCGCGAAGGGCAAGATCATGGGCCAATACACCAACAGCGTGTTGGCCAAGCGCGAGGCCAAGCTTGGTGGTTATGACGAGGCTATCCTGCTCGACACGAACGGCTACGTGAGCGAAGGCTCTGGCGAGAACATCTTCATCGTCAAGCACGGCGTCATCTACACGCCAGACCTGTCGTGCTCCATCCTCTCTGGCATCACGCGCGAGACGGTCATCACGCTCGCGCGCGAAGAGGGGCTCACGCTGCAAGAGTGCCGCATCACACGCGACCAGCTCTTGCTCGCCGACGAGGTCTTCTTCACGGGCACGGCCGCGGAGGTCACGCCCGTTCGCGAGGTCGACAACCGCAGCATCGGCGAGGGGGCCGTCGGCCCGATCACCAAACGCATTCAATCGCGCTTCTTCGAGGTCGTCCGCGGCAACGACACGACCCACCCCGAGTGGCTCACACGAGTTTGATCTCCATGCGCGCGCTCGTCGCGGCGCTCGCCCTCGCAGCTTGCGGTCCCGCGGTCGTCGAGCAGAAGCCAGCGCAACCGCCGCCCGCGCAGGACGGCAGCAGCTTGCTCGATTCGTCGCCGCGCTGGCCGCGCTTCGTCTCGACGCGCTTCGGGATCTCGCTCGCGCTGCCCGACGGCAAGGCGTGGAAGGTCGATGACCACACCAAGCCCTTCTTGTGGGCGACGCACGAGGCGTCGCAGAGCTCGCTCGTCGTGCGCGCCTGGTCCGACGACGACCTCATGAGCCGCCAGCGCTGCGAGACCAGAGCGCGCGAGCTGGGCATTTTTCCGGACGCGGAGCTCGAGACGGTCGCCGACGATCACGTGGCCGAGCCGCCTGCCTATGACACGCGATTGTGGATCGCGATAGACCCTCGCGGCAGCCGCGGGCTCGTCGGTCATGTCATCGCCGTGGGTGGCTATGTCCGCCGTTGCATCTTCTTCCACTTCGAGACCGTGGTGGCTGCAGGCAAAGAGGACGTGCTCACCTCGAGGTTGGCGCTGGCGCGGGCGCGCATCTTCAAAGGGGTCGAGCTCGGGAGCATCGACGCGGTCGAGCGAGAGCGACCGACAGTGAACCACTGACCCAGGTCGTGGGTTATCGTGTCGCCGATGAGGTCAGATTCAGTCGCAGTCGCCATCGCGATCGTTTTGTTGGGCGCAGCGGCGCTCGCGTGCAAGGACAAGAAGGAGGCGGCACCGAGCGATCCTGCGAGCGCGACGGCCATCGTGTCCGCGGCCGTCCCCACCGCGACTGAAGAGGCAGACACAGCGCCCGCTCCCACGCAGACCGCAGCGCCGACCGCCACTGTGAAGAACCCATGCAAGGACGACGAAGTGATGGCAGGCCCGAAATGCCGCCGCGCTTGCAAGGCAGACATGGACTGCGATGGCACCAACTTCGATTGTTTGCCAGTCAAAGGCAAAGGCTACAAAGCGTGTCAGCCCGGTCCCGACTCCGACGAGTCCATCGGCGAGATGGATACGCCTCCCGGCGGATGTCCCTCCGGTTGGTCCAAAGCAGAAGACCAATGCCATCGCGCGTGCACCGCTGACGGCGATTGCCAACCGCCTACTTCGTATTGCAAGAAGTGGCAGGGCAAGCGCCTCTGCGCGCGAACGGGCAGCCTCGTAGTTCCGCAGGACTGATGCGCCCGCAGAACGCAGCTGTGATGCTCGGCGTTTGCGCTTGGCTCGCGACGTCGACAACGCAGGCAGATCCAGCGCGCTTCGAGCTCGTCGCGCGGGGCGCCACGGCCGGAGTCGCGGTCGGCATGAGTCGCGCGGGCTACACGCTGATGGGAGATCTCGGCGGCGAGAGCAACGGCATCCGTTCGTTCGACGAGCGGCGGTGGCTCTTGCAGTGGGACGTGCTGCTCGCAGCGCGCGGCGGTGAGCTCGCGAACGAAGACCCCTACCTCTCGATGTTCGGAGCGCGCGCGCTCGCGTGGATCGAGCCAGTGCGACGGCTCCTCGCCCGCGCGTGGAGCCCCGCCGTCTCCGCGCGACTCGGCGCAGACGCGCAGATCCTCTGGCACCCCGGGGTCTCGCTCGGCGACCTGCGCGATCTCAACGACATGAGCGGAGTAGGTGGAGTCAACGCGCGAGGCCTGGTTCGCGCCGGCGGCGGAGCGTCTTATCTCGACGCGACGCACTCGCTGCTCTTCCAAGCGTTCGTGCAGGAGAGACTCCAATCTCACACGATCAACCAAGACGGTTTGGCGTTCACGCAAATCGGTTTCTC
>JANYHY010000039.1 GCA_025362165.1 Myxococcales bacterium
CGTGGCCGGCGTCATCGACCATGGAGACGCGCGGGATCGTCTCGTCCCAGAGCATGGTGAAGTTCGGGTCCACCATCTTGTCTTCCGCGGGCAAGTTCAACCAAATCTGGAAGAGCTCGACCGGGTTCGGCTCCTCGCGCTGTCGCAGCGGGAACATCTCGCAGTGGACGATGCCACCTCCAGCGGTGAGCCACTGCACGTCGCCGCGGCCGAAGCGCGCGGTGGCGCCGAGCGAGTCCGAGTGATCGATGTAGCCGCGACGCGCGATGGTGACCGTCTCGAAGCCGCGGTGCGGATGCTGCGGGAAACCAGGCACAACGTCTCCGTGTACATGCGCCAACCGTCTTTGACGACGAAGTCTTGTCCGAGGTTTCGTCCCCCGAGAGACGCCGCTGGCCCCATCTCCTCGTTGCCTGCGGGGTACGCGTCGTCGTGATGAACGCAGAAGAGGAAGGGATCCGCGGTGACCCAAGGGAAACCGAGCGGCAGCACATCGAGGACTATTTTGCGCACGCGACGATTGTAACCACCGAGCCCGAACAGATCATCATCATGTGCAATATTGATCAGAGCGTGGCCACGGCTCAGCTCCCCGAGAAGACCGTCAAGGCGACGCTGCATGACTCGCAAGGACCGCTACGACGCCGGCTCTTGTGGCCGATGATTTCTGCCGCGTGGTTCGTGGCCGCGTTCCCGTTGGGCGTGCATTTTCACAGTTCGCGACTGTTCGTGTGTGCGGCGATCGTCGGAGCGTTCGTGGCTGCGCTCGCACGCGTTCTCTTGCCTCGCGCTTCGCCTCGCCTCGCGACGCTCCGCTGTCGAACGGGGGCCGTCCGCATTCGAGGGGCTGGGCTGCTCAACGACACGCTGCGCGCCAAAGACGTCGTCGGCGCGACCACGGCTCGTTTTGGTGAGCGCTTCGTTCTCTCGCTCGCGCTGGGACGACGAGTCCACCCGCTGCAGCTCGAGCTCGACTCGCTCGATGACGTAAAGATCGTCTGCGAGGCGCTCGGCGTCGGGCACCACGGCTACGGCGCGGTGTCGTTCGATCTCGAGGTGCGCGCGATAGACGTGGCGGAGACGACGGCTCGAGTCTTGTTCGCAGCGCTTTTGCTTGCTTTGTCGATCTTCGTCGTCGGCGACATCACCGACGACTGGGTAACTTTCCCTTTTTTGTTGGCGCTCGTGAGCACGGTCTTGGTCGCACTGCTATGGGGTCTGCGCTCGTACAAGCGCCCGACCTTGGTTCTGCGCGGAGACGCGATGCACGTCGGTGAGGAGACGCGGTGGAAGGGCATCCACTACGAGTCCGTGAGCGCGATCGAGACCACGCCGACGCATATCGTCTTGCGAAGCGCCGTCGACACTCATGCCATCCCCGCGAAGCCCGTATGGTGGCTACGCGACGGCATGAGCGCTCGTGAGCGAGAGTTGCTCGTCGCGCAAATCGACACGGCGGTCCGGCGCGCGCACGGAAAGAGCGCCTTCAAGGACGATTCGTCGCAGGCTCTCGCGCCTCTGCGCAGAGGATCCATGAGCGTCGCGCAGTGGCTCGTTCACCTCGACGGCATCGCAGCGACCGCGAACGGAGGCGCTGGGTACAGGGGTGGGATCACCTTCGGAACAGACGAGCTGAGACGCACGTTCGAGGACCCCGACGCGGAGCCCGAGCTTCGCGCCGCGGCGGGACGCGTGCTCTCGAAGCTCTCACCCGCAGAAGCGCGACTGCGTGTGGGTCCCGTGCTGGAGACGATTCGCGACGAGAGTGTCCGCAAGCGAATCGCGATCTTGCTCGATGACGACGCGGAGCGCGCCGAGCGAGAGATCGACGAGCACGAGCGACGACACCTCGACCGCGCCGTTCGAAGGCTCTGAGTGGTCCCACGGAGGTTCAGGGCAGCACGCCTCGATCTCGATTGACGCAGTCATCGCTGGAAGGTGAACACATCTTCGAGGGTCATCGTCTTACAATGACGAAGACATGAGACTCGCAATCCCGGTCTTGTTCGCGCTGTTCATCGCAGCGCCTGCGTTCACCGCACCTCCGCTCGTGGCGACTCGGACGATCGACGACTACCGCGACTTTCGCGCGCTCTCGATCGATCTCGTCGGTCGCATCCCTACTCGTGACGAGCTCGGCGCGTTCGAGCGATCGGACTTCGATCGCGATCGCTGGATCGACTCACACCTCACCGGGCCTGCGTACGCGCAGCGCCTCACGCGCGTCTACATGGATGTGTTGAGGCTCGAAGTGAACAACGCGGTAGTGGTCAATCCGCCCGCCACGACCCTCCGGCGCACGCAAATCACGGGGCCCGACGGCAAGCCTGTGTATGTCTATTATCGCCGTGGGCAGCGCCGCACTCGCGAGGTCACGGACGGCGAGTTCTGCCTCACCAAAGACGAGACAGGCCTCGAGCTCGTCAACAATCAACCCGCAAAAGGCACCGCGATCGCCGTCAAGAAGGACGACCTCGACGCCGCGACCGTGGTGGTGAAGCCGTGGTGGCTCTATCGCGATTATCTCCAGCTCGCTCCCCAGCAGCGACTCGGGGCCGGATGGCAGAACCCCGATCCTGGATATGTCGTCGGCGATCGTCTGTTGAAAGATCCGGATGGCACGGCCACCACCGAAGTGCGCGTGTGTCGCGAAGAGGCGCTGACCCTCGACACGGGGACGATCTATGCAACGGGTCGGCTCCCTATGGCGAAGGGCGCCCCGCTGCCTGCCGGCAGACTCAAACCTCTGCCGCTCGACGACCGATATGCCCACGACCACAAGGGTGAAAAACTCTCATGCCGCGACGCGCTCGCTTCGACGATGAGCGCCGACTGCGGCTGCGGCATCGGGCTCCAGTATTGTTTGCCTGGCGACTCCGACAACGATCAGCCGAGCGCGTTCATGATGCCGAGTCGCGCGCCGCTCGGGCTCGACACGCCGATGCCCATGAGCCTGCAGACGAACTCCTCGTGGACGAAGACTTGGTGGACCGCGGAGTTCCTCCAGTTCACGGGCAAGCTGCTCACCGATGACCGTGATTTCAGGGAGATCCTGCTCGCGAAAGACACCATCATCAACGGGCCGCTCGCGCAGTACTACCGCTCGACGGCGCCCGCGAGTTGCTGCGGTCGTGAGCGCGCCTTCGGCATGAACGTCGAGAGCGAGCCGCTGCTCGATCCTTCTCGCGTCCCTGCGGCGCTGTTCCCTCATGACGTTGGGTCGTGGCTCGTGGTCTCCGATCGCGGCACACACGCCTCCGGGATCTTGACGATGCCTGTGTTCCTGGAGAAGTTCGCGTCGCGACGAGCGCGCGCTGCGGTTCTGTACAACGCGTTCCTGTGCAAGTCCTTCGTGTCGTCCAACGCGGAGCTGCTCCCGTCCACCGAGCCCAACCTGATGGTGCGACCGGGCTGCTCCACTTGCCACGCGACGCTCGAGCCGATGGCCGCTTACTTCTCGCGAGTGGAGGAGACGTCTGCGGTGTTCTTGCCCGACAAGCAATTTCCGATCACGAACCCCAACTGCAAGCTGCAGAAGAACGGCAAGCCCGCAGGCTTCTGCGACGCGTTCTATGATCCTGCGTTCGCGACCGCCGATCACGGCTCTCTGCGAGGCTCTTACGCTTCCATCGCGCACGCCGAAGCTGGGCCCGTTGGGCTCGCGACCGAGATCACGAGCGCCCCCGAGTTCGGCTCGTGCGCGGTGCAGCGGGTCACCGGATCGCTGTTGGGCCGCGCTCTCTCCCCGGATGACGATGTGCTCTTGGCGGCTCTCACAGAGTCGTTCGTCAAGAGCGGCTTCCACATGCGCGGGCTCGTCGCGGCGGTCTTGAGGAGCGACGCGTACAAGAAGGCGAACAACTCGCACAGCCCGCCGCCCGACGCGCAACCTGCTTCGATGGCGCCAAACGACGGCAATCACGGGGCAACGCAGTGAGACTGGCGATCATTGCCGCATCAATTGTTGCCATTGCGTGCGCTCCTGCCGCGCGCATCACGCCTGGCGCACCCACCACGCTCACGGCGGTGACGCGCTCGTTGCAGGACTCGAGCGCCAAGCAAGACCTCAGGTTGGTGCCGCCCGAGGTCTATGTGCGGTCCTATCTGCAGCTGTTCGGAGGGCTCGCGCCTGTCGACGTTCAGCAGCGAGCGCGAGGCACGGATGGCGCGCAGCTGTTCGACACGTGGGACGACTATCTCGCAGCCCTCGGCTTACCCGATTACAAACAAGACCTGCCGCGCGCGCAGCGGACCAACGCGATCATGGTGGCCACGTTCGAGCGCCTCGGGGTCGCGCTGTGCGATCGCGCGCTCGAGCACGACTGGAAGTCCAAGCCGCCCATCGCCCCGAACGAACGCGCGGTGTTCGTGTTCGACGAGCCCGCGCAGACGGACGCCGCCTCCTTCGCGTCGCGCTTCGACGAGCTGCACCGCACGTTCTTGAGCTATCCCGCGAGGCTCGCGCCAGGTCGTACGGAGGACTTCTACGCGCTCTACACGACCATCACGAAGCTCCACGCGGCGAACAAGCAAAAGTCGCGACTCTCTCCGGAGCAAGCAGGTTGGGTGAGTGTCTGTTACGGGCTCGTGCGTCACCCCGAATTCAACCTCTACTAAGGGAGAGTTGCTCCAATGCAAAGACGAACGTTCTTGAAGGTGGTCGGCGGCGGATTCGCGGCTGCGTTCGCGTCGTCGCCGTTGGCCAGCGCGCTCGCGGACGAGGGCGGCAACCACGACGGGCACTTCTTCGTGTTCGTCCACGCGGCGGGTGGCTGGGACGTGACTCTGTGGGCTGATCCGCGCAACGAGAAGGTCGGGATCATCAACCCCGCGAGCACCGACAATACCGACTATGGACTTGTCAAGCGTTGGGTGGACGCGCCTCTGGACGGCGACGTGCGCACCTTCCAGCTCGTTCAGCCCGCGGGATCCAACATCGTGTTCGGACCAGGCATCGGCGACCTCGCAGACCTGCATGATCGATTGACCGTGGTGAACGGCATCGCGATGAACACCGTCAGTCACCCCGACGGCACATCCTTCTCTGCGACGGGTCGCCACCTCGTCGGCGGTCGAGCGCCCGCGTCGTCGATCGACACGATCATGGCCAACGAGTTCGGCCGCGAGCAAACGTTTCCCATCGTGAGCGTGCAGTTCCCGAGCACGTACGTGGGCGAGAACCTCGACCCGCGAGTAGTGCCGCTCACTGTGGGGAGCGTGTCCACGCTGAGCCGCACGCTCACGCGCAGCGGGCAGTTCGAGACTGAAGACGAGCGAGAAGCCGTGACCGCGACATTGAGCCAAGAGGCCGCAGCGATCGCCAAGCGCAGCGAATATCCGGACGCGATGAACGGCATGGCCGTGCAGCTAGACGCGTTGCGGGCGATGCTCGGCGGCAAGCTCCAAGACATCTTCTCTGTCCCGGGCCTGCAGAAGGCTCAGCCGCAATTCAACTACAGGGCACGCTTCACGCCCAACGCGGCGGTCAACTGCGCGTTCGCGATCGAGGCGATGAAGCGCAACGTCGTCCGCTGCGTCAGCTTCGCGCAGGGCGGCTTCGACACGCACGGCGCGAACTACAAGACCCAGGCCCAGCTCCAACAGGATCTATTCGACACGCTCGCTGTGCTCGTCCACACGCTTGACGCGACGCCTC
>JANYHY010000058.1 GCA_025362165.1 Myxococcales bacterium
CGACTTCACCGACTCGGTGTGGCTCGGTGAGCGCCCAGGCCAGCGTTAGTGCAGGGACGAAGGATGGCTTGTCGTCGTTGGGTGCGCCGCCGTCGTATGTAGAGGCGATCGGTGAGGTCGTGTTACCCGAGCGCTTCGACATTTCCTACGTGGAGCCGATCGTACCATTGGACGAAATCGTCGGGGAAGATTGGCAACGAATTCGTTGGCGATCAAACTGTGGGTTGGCGTGCTTATCCGTGATGGGACGAACGCGATGAACCGTACCGAACCCCAGCAGCTCCGCCTTCCGAGCGTCCATCTCCATCCGCGTCGGGCTCACCGGCTCTCAGGTGGACTTGCCCAAGATGCGGCACAATCGTCATCGCCGAGATCGCCACCCACTTAGCATTCACAAATGCGACGGCCCACCACGCAGCGCGTTGCCGCGAGAGCGGTGGGTCGATAGATCGAATCGCTGCACTCGTCACACCAGGGCAAAGGCCCGCTCGTCCGCGTGCCACCTATCTAAGGTTTGCTGCCTCAGAGAGCGCTGGCTGTTTTTGAACCACGCTAGAATCTCGCGTCGATGGTGGACACAACGCAGCCCGACAAACCGACTGCGTTGATGCGCGTCGTCGTGGGCGTGATCGTCGGTGTGTTCGCATGGTCGATCGGCGGGCCGATCATCTTCGTGCTCGGCTTGCTCTTCACGCTGGGTCTCGTCTGCGGCGCAGCCGTGGCGCTGCATCACGTGGGCGCGCTCGAGTTCGACACGGTCTTTCGCCTCGCGCATTGGGCGGCAGTCGTGCCACTCGTGGTGTTCTTCATCGTGGCATACGTGCACCGATACTTCAGCCGCGACGCGAAGGGCACGCTCGCTCTCGTACTGCGATGGCCCGTCTTGGTCGCGTGCGTCCTGTTGCCGTTCTTCACGCTCGGAGTTCTGGTACCAGCTTGGGACACTGTGATCATGAGCCCGCTCGCCGGCGCTCTCATCCTCGCGGACCTCTACTTCTTCTCCATCGCCTCGTTTGCATGCATGGCTTATGTCGCGTTCATCGCCGCTCGGATGATCTATCGATGGTCTACGGCGACAAGATACCGAGCCGGTGTCGTCACGGGTGCTCTCGGCGTGCCACTCGTTGTGCTCTTCGCGCTCGCGTACCGCGACGCCAGAGCCGATGACAACAATGCGCGACAGACGCTCGCCGAACGCGTAGCTCCAGCGCGCGATCCAGATGCCCTCGAGTCCGAACGAAAGTTCTTTCGGCTCCTCGACCGCGGCCTTGAACCTACCCACGACTCGACGGCGGACGCGCCAACGCTGCAGGCCCC
This sequence comes from Myxococcales bacterium, assembly GCA_025362165.1. Classification (GTDB taxonomy): domain Bacteria; phylum Myxococcota_A; class Polyangia; order Polyangiales; family Polyangiaceae; genus JANYHY01. The sequence continues at coordinate 1,318 of JANYHY010000058.1, forward strand.
AGTGCCGACCTCAACGCCGCTCGCGCCAGCACCAACGGCGTCCGCGGGACAAACAGAGAACGATGTCGTGACCGACTGCCTCCACGAGCTGGCCAACAGAGACGTGCCCGAAGTGCAGCGCAACGTGCAGATTAAGTTCCGTCTCTCCAATGACGACGCGCACGACATCGTCTACGAGGCCTTGCTCAACGTGTGTTTGCGCCACGTCATCTCGAAGTACACGAAGCTCGCAGCCGTTCTCCAGACGACGGCCGAGAATCGGGTGCTCGACGGCTGGCGCCGACGGCGGTACTCACGATGTGCGTCTGAGGAGCGGCCACCGACGTGCGCTCCGTTCGTTGACGAGGTCGCGCGAGCCCAACTGCTCGACCGCATCTTCGACGACGTGAGGTGCCACGAGGACGGCGTCACCCAGCAGATCGTCGACCGCCATGTCCGCGAAGACGAGGGGTTCACGGAGATCGACAAAGCGCTCGGCCTGCGACCGAACGAGGCGCGCTGGCGGTGGAACAACTACATCAATCGCGCGCAGATCAGACTCGCGAAAGACTGCGGAAACTAAGGCGAAGCGAAGAATCGACATGGCCGTTACACGAAACGGTCTCGGCGGCGTCGGGGTTCTGGAAGGCGGCATTGGGCCGCTGCCCAAAACCCTGGAGAGCCCATGTCGTTCACCGTATCCCTGCCCCCAACCGTCAACATGCACATCGTCGGTCACTGCAACTACGGCTGCCGCTACTGCTACGCCAGATTCGAGAAGGCCAAGACGTACTTGCCAATCGAAGCCGCGCTCACGATCCTCCGCCAGCTGCCATCTCGAGGTGTACGTCGCGTGACCTTCGCGGGTGGCGAGCCCACCTTGCATCCACAGCTGCTCGAGATGCTGCGCGCGTGTGCCGACCTTGGCCTCATCACGAGCGTCGTCACGAATGGCAGCCAACTCGATAGGGACGCGTGCCGCAGATTGTTTCCATGGGTGCGATGGCTCGTGCTGTCGTGCGACTCGCACGTGGCCGCCACGAACGTCGCGATGGGCCGCGCACCAAAGAAGAAGCTCGACACGATCGGGCAGGTGATCCGCGCTGAAAATGTCGCCCGTTCGGTGCACGAGTGGAATGCGTCGTGCTCGCGTGCAGAACACGTGCGCCTGAAGGTGAACATCGTGGTCACCTCCCTCAACATGCATGAAGACCCTGGTCCGTGGCTCGCCGAGCTCAAACCCGAGCGCGTGAAGCTGTTGCAGTGTTGCATCATCCCCGGTGAGAACGACGACGCCGAGCACTTGAAGTGCGGCGCGAGTGACTTCGCGACGTACGCGGCGCGCGCGCAGCGTATCGAGAGCGAGATGCTGAAGATCGTCGCGGAGACGAGCACCGACCTGTTGGACAGCTACGCCATGGTCGATCCGCTTGGTCGCTTCCGCCAGGCCCACGCGACCGGCTACGTCGAGAGCAAACCCATTCACGAGATAGGCGTCGACGCAGCATGGGCGCAGATCGGCGGCTGCGACATGGACCGCTTTCACGCCCGCGGCGGCGTCTACGAGGACGGTATGCCGAGCATCGGCGTCACTCACCCCATCATCGCGATCGAGGGTCTCGACGGCTCCGGCAAGAGCACGGTCGTGCATGAACTCGCGGCACGCCTTGGCGCAGAGGTCGTGTCGAACCCGCCGACACGACTGCAGGCTGGTCGCGCTCGAGCTGACGTGCTGCCCGATGACCAGCGTCGTGCTTGGTATTGGAATGCGAACCGCGAGGCGATGAACGACGCCACGGAGTTCGTCTTCGCTGGCCGCACCGTAGTCATGGATCGCTGCTTCGCGAGCACGGCGGCGTATGGTGCAGCAGAGAAGGGCGTCGTCGCAGCGGTGTCGGAGGTGCCTCGCGACGTGCCCAAGCCCGACCATGTGTTCTTCCTCGCGCTCCATGAAGACGAGCGACGCAGGCGGCTCGCTGGACGCGGTGATGCACGCACCGCCGAAGAGGGCCGACTCTCGACCGATGCGGCGTTCCGCCAGCGAGTGATCGATGGCTACGTAGCCCTTGGAGCGCAGCGCGTCGATGCGATGATGTCGGTCAGCGATGCGGTCGACGCGATCATGAGGCCGACGACATTCGCTGGGCGCGTCGCTCTTCGCCCGCAGGCAACGAAGGAGTAATACGTAGGATGGCGTACCGGGCGCGACCGGACGAATGGAGTGGACATGACCAGTACGAGCACCTCGACAAGTCAGCGCGCTTCACGCGAGATCGATGGCAAGGGACGAACGGTTCGCGATCTGCTTGCGGCCCGCAAGTACTCGATTGACTACTACCAACGCGAGTACAAGTGGCAGAAGGAGCAGGTGGACGAACTGCTGAAGGACCTCGCCGACAAGTTCCTCGAGAGTTACGACGCAGGGGACGAACGCCGCGTAGTAGCCGAGTATGGCCACTACTTCCTGGGCTCAGTCATCATCAGCGACAAAGACGGTCGCAAGTACGTCATCGACGGGCAGCAGCGCTTGACGACGCTCACGCTGTTGCTCATCTTCCTGCACCATCAGCTCCAGGATGACGAACAGAAGGGCCAGATCGCCGACTTGATCTTCTCGCAGAAGTACGGCCAGCGCTCTTTCAATCTTGACGTCGAAGAGCGAACTCCCTGTATGGACGCCCTCTACGCTGGCACCGACTTCGTGCCAAGCGATCCGCCTGAATCCGTCACCAACATCCTCTCGCGCTATAGCGACATCGACGAGCTCTTCCCGGCCGAGCTCCGCGGGCCTCCCTTGCCTTACTTCGTCGATTGGCTCATCGAGAACGTCCATCTGGTCGAGATCACTGCCTACTCCGACGGGGACGCCTACACGATCTTCGAGACGATGAACGACCGCGGGTTGTCGCTCAAGCCCGTTGACATGCTGAAGGGCTACTTGCTTACAAACATCACGGATCCCGACCGCCGCACAAGGGCGAGCCGAGTGTGGAAGGAGCGGGTTGCTTCCCTTCTGGATGTCGGCAAGGACGAAGATGCGGACGCCTTCAAGGCGTGGCTGCGAAGCCAATACGCCGACACGATCCGCGAGCGTAAGCGCGGTGCTCAGCCGCGTGACTTCGACCTCATCGCGACGGAATTTCATCGCTGGGTGCGCGATCACGAGGAGCGTCTCGGACTGAACTCCAGCACGGCGTTCGCTCAGTTCATCGAGCATAACTTCGCCTACTTCAGTCAGTGGTATGCGCGTCTTCGCCGTGCGGCGGCACTGCCAACCCTTGGCCTTGAGTGCGTGCACTACAATGCGCAGCACAACTTCACCCTCCAGTATCCGCTTCTCCTCGCTCCGCTTCGACTCGAGGACGACGAAGCCACTGCGCTGCGCAAGATTCGTGTTGTCGCCACTTACATCGATATCCTGATCCACCGCCGTATCTGGAATTGGCGCGCTACGGATTACTCGACGATGCAGTACGCGATGTTCGTCGTCATGCGCGACATCCGAGGGAAGTCTGCGGCGGAGCTGGCAGAGTTCCTCAACGCGCGCCTTCAGGATGATCCGGAGACGTTTGCGAGTAACGAGCGCTTTCGGCTTCACGGCATGAACGGTCGCCAGATCCATCGCCTTCTCGCTCGTATGACGGACTACGTCGCAACCAAATCGGGCCAGGCTTCCAGGTACTCGGAGTACGCGCTACGCGGACGCAAGGGCTACGAAGTTGAGCACGTGTGGGCGAACCACGCGGAGCGGCACGTCGACGAGTTCTCGCACCCAAGCGACTTCCAGGAATACCGCAACCGGCTCGGGGGCCTGCTGCTGCTCCCGAAGAGCTTCAACGCAAGCTATGGCGACATGGCATACGGAACGAAGCGAGAACACTACCTCACGCAGAACCTGCTCGCGCAGACCATGCACGAGGGTGCGTATGATCATAACCCCGGACTAAGGAGATTCATCGACGAGAGCGGCCTGCCGTTCCGCGCGCATGCGGAGTTCAAGCGGGCCGACCTTGATGCAAGACAAAAGCTCTATCTGCGCCTCGCCGAGCGCATCTGGAATCCAGAACGACTCGCCGTGGAGGCCGCGTCCTAAGTCGCACTTTTGCATGTAACCAACCGAGTTGAAGCTTGGCTTCGCGTCGTTGTGAGAGCATGGTCGAACGGTCGTGAGCGCGAACGAACTCCCCCTCGTCACTAGCATCGTCCACGCGCTACGCGTCGCTGGAGCAGACGTATGGCTCTTCGGCGGCTGGGCAGAGGAGCTTCGTGGCATGCGTGATCCCACTCCACACGCAGATATCGATCTCCTCCTCCGCTCCGCGAACTTCGGTCAGCTCGAGTCCATTTTGTCTGACCTCCCAACAGCTATCGAGATTGCCGAGAAGCGTTTCTCTCATAAGCGAGCGTTCGAGTGGATGGGCGTTCGGGTCGAGGTACTACTCGTGACGGTTCCGTCGATGGAGACGCACGTGTTCGACGGCCGGTACATCGTGCGTTGGCCCAATGACACGTTCGCTGACGCCCCTGTCGGGAGCTTGCCCGTCGCGAGTAGGGCTGCACTCGGCCAGTACCGTGCAAATCACCGCCGCGTCCGGTGCGCCTACCGCGAGCACCTCAACGACCTGCGTCTCTTGGACGAACCAACCGCGACGCACTAGCAGTGAGCTGGCGAGTGACTGGAAGCGACCGTCGACCGTCCTGCCCAAGCTGTGTACATAGACGTGAGATTTATACTGTGGTGTCATCTCGGCCCAAGGGAGTGTCCATGCGGCGAATACAGATCGCAGGCGCCATCTCGGCGGCGAGCGCTTCTCTCTTGGTCTTCTGCGTCGTGAACGATGTCCCCCCGCAACTAGGGAGCGACGCTGCAAGCCCCGACGCGAACAAACCACTTGATGCATCCAGTGAATCGACCTTGACCGATGCCTTCGACGCAGCTCCCGACACGCTGCAACCATGGGATGCGTCGCCCGTCGAAGTCGCATCGAACGGTGTGGCATCGCCATTCGGTATCGGAGTGGATCAGAACTACCTGTATTGGACGACCGGCTACACCTACGAAGTCCAGCGCTGTCCAGTGGGTACCACCTGCCCGATCCCGTTGCACTACGCGAGTGGCACAGGTCAGGCGTGGGATATGGCGGTGTTCGGGACTCACCTCTTTTGGGTGGAGCGAGACAGCGCCATGGCAACTGCGGACTCGGGGCCGACTGGCGCAGTGTGGAAGTGTGACACTACGCTGCCGTGCTCCTCACCGACCCTCTTCGCCTCACAACTATTGGAGCCGCGACACATAGCGGTCGATGGCGTGAACGTCTTCGTCGGTGCCGCCGATGGCGTCTATAGATGCCCAATAGCGGGATGTGGCAACAACAAACCCACACCCATGATCACGGGCTTTGCCATGGGACGTGGCGCCGGGATCGCGAGCGACGGCACCACACTCTACGCGTTCGACGGCGCGCACATCGTGAGCTGCAGCGCGACCGGACTTGGGTGTGGCAACGCGCCAACTCAAAACGCGACTGACACGAGCGGCGTCGACTGGCTTGGAATTGGAGGCAATCGCCTGTTCTGGACCGACCACCTCGCGCTCGTCGGATGCACGGGGCCGTGCGGGAACAACGCAGGGACCGTCGCGGCTACCGTAGCGGGCGACGGGAATGGCATCGCCGTGGATGGTGCCTGGGTGTACTGGGTCGAGGGCGGTGTTTCTATGGCGACAGGGCGGGTCATGCGTTGCCCGTCGAAAGCGGCGTGCCCGCAACCGCAGGTGTTGGCGACTAACCAAGCGTGGCCGACCTCCATCGTCGTCGACTCGAACAATGTCTATTGGACGAACGCAGGCGTAGACCAGCAGCACCCCGGCAGCGTGATGATGCTGTCAAAGCCACCCTAGGTTTGCGCTTACCTGACATCGATGCCAACCAGTTGCGCAGCGCGACCGCGTAGTCGATGGAAATGCACACCTGGCGAGAGCGTCTTGGGAGGGGCACCAGAATTTCCCGAGCCCGATCAAAGAGACTTCAATAATCCGCCGCGACGATCGTCTTGCCATCCACGCTGCCCGAATCGTTCATTGCTCCGGCGCGCGTGGCCGCGTGCAGCGTGAAGCCTTCGTCGAAGCGAGCCGATCTCGAGCACATCCTCCGCGCGGCCTGCGCCATCACCAACGATTGCGAGTTCATGATTGCCTTCGCCCTTTGGGCTCAGTTCTCAACAAAACTAGCGAGCTTTCAAAGGCGCGGTGCGCTGAAGAGCGAGGTGCCCTGCGTCCAATACACGTTGACGTTGTCGAGCGCGATTTGCGCGTTGGAGTGTGCCTCAACGATCTTGTCAAACGCCTGTTTCGTGGGATCGAGTCGCCAAAATGTCCCCGGCTGGTTGATATAGACGTAGTTGTCATACACGGACGTCGCCAAGTTTCCCAAGGGCACGGGTGGATACGCGAATGGGTTGGTGCCGTCCGAGTGGATCCGCCCAATCACGTCATTCGCGAAGTAGATGAAGCCATCCGGGTTCGGTGACAGTGAGGCGTACGGCGAATTCGTAAACGTGGGTGGAGCGATCACGGTCACCGCGCCACCGCCGATCGGCACCCTCCTGAGATCTTGGGGCAAGAGATGCACCCAAACGACGTTTGTGCCATCCGTCGCGATCGAGTGTCCGCGAACCCAGCCGCCATCGCCGGGCGCCAGCTTCGTGAGCGACTGAACGGACCATGTCGTCGGGTGAGGCGGTCATCGCTTCGCGGACCACGAGCACGAGGTCGCGCACGTTGGTCGGAACCTCCATCTGCAGTAGCTGCGTGATGGCGCCCAGCACGATGAGCTAGGTCCACTGCGCGGCATCCATGTGGGCGCTCCGGCAGGCGCATCACGAAAGGAGTATCCTCATCGGATGGTTGGAGATCCGGACGACGATCCGGCGTCGATTGGCCCGATCGCGATGAGCGTGCGTGAACCCGAGCCCGAGCTCGCCCCTGCGCGACCACGACCGATCGTCAAGCGTATCTGGTTGGTGTTGGCCATCGGACTGTCCGTGGGAGCTCCTGTCTTCGGTGTCTTAGGGTTCACGCGCACCATGAGTATGGATATTCCACTGCCTAACAACGTGCGACTGGGCTTCTTCGGAAACCAGTGGCCTGTGCGATGGACCTGCCCCGAAGGTCATGACCACTGGTCTCTACCTTATTGGTTCGGCACGTTGAGCCTGGCCCTCATGACCACACTGGCGTGGCGCGCGTGGGCTCGCCGCAGGAGATCACACAACTTCAGTGACACGGACTGATGAACACATTTGGATTTTGACGTGACATGTTGACTGGTGCGGGCTCGCCAGCGCGAACATCGAGCACGCCAACACGGGGCGCTTGGTCGTCAAGGGCAGGCACTTGGACCTACGAGCACGTACTCAACTGCCTCGCGGGCGAATGCCTCCAACAGCTCTCTGAAGTCGAGGGATAGCTCCACGGTCTCCTCCATCTCCGAGCGCTGCACGCTCTAGCCACGCCATCTCGTGCACGAGCTCAGTGAGCGCGGCGATCCGTTGGTTGGGCGTCGCCGACATCCAGAACTCGAGGTCGATATCTTCCATCGCGTCGAAGCCGTGGGCGATCCCGCCCTTCCATTCGCGCCGCCGCCGAGCCGCATTCGATTGCACAGCCTGGATGCTAACACGCTACGTCCGACTCCGACGCCGACTCCGACGCCATCTCGGACTCGGACTCCGCGGTCGCAACGGCTCCGTGCTCAGCGACGACGGCGAGCGGGCTCTCGTCGTTCATCTTGGTGGTTCGGACTGCAAGACGCACTCGGCAAGATCCGCGGGCAGGAACCGATGCGCGAGCTCGGCGCGGATCATCGAACTCGTCGCATTTGGGTTCCGACGGACAAACTCTGCGATGACGAGGCGCCTCGCCGAAGCAGTCGATCGCGCCCTGGATGCGAATTGCCGAATCTCCCGCATCGTTTCCGCTCGTGGTCAGCAGCGCGAGGGCGCTCGGCGATGGTGATGCATCGCTCGCCATCGTTCGCACACACCACCGGCTACGGGTTCCGCGCTAGGCTAGAGAAGTGGCTGATCCCGCTCTCCGCCAGGCAACGTACGAAGACATCGTGGCGCTTCCCGCGAACGTCGTCGGCCAGATCCTTTTTGGCGTCCTGCACACGCACCCTCGACCTGCACCGCGACACGCGAGAGCGACGACGAGACTGGGCAACGAGCTCGGGGGGCCCTTCGATCGTGGCCGCGGCGGCCCTGGGGGATGGATCATCCTCGACGAGCCAGAGCTACACCTCGACGAGCACGTCCTCGTTCCCGATCTCGCGGGCTGGCGACGCGAGCGCATGCCCGAGATGCCTATCGACAAGGCATACTTCAACCTCGCCCCGGATTGGGCGTGCGAGGTCCTCTCGCCGAGCACGGCGTCGCTCGACCGCGGGGACAAGGGCAAGGTCTACGCGGCGCATGGAGTTCAGCACTTGTGGTTCAGCGACCCGGAGGCGCAAACCCTCGAGGTCCTCGCACTCGACGGCGACTCGTATCGCATCCTCGACGTCGTCGGCGGACAAGCGCTGGTGCGCGCGGTCCCGTTCGATGCCATCGAGCTCGAGCTCGGCGCCCTCTGGGCGCGCTGATCCCGTAAGTCGCCTGGTAACCTGGTGACGCGAGAGAGCTGATCGCGCGCGCCTTACCAGCCGAGTCTGGGACACTCGAGCGACTTATCGCCGAGGCGTGATTCGCAGCAACGAGCGAGCCGAGCGCCGCTCCCACCAATACGAAACCACTTGTGCGACCCGCGTCGGCGCGCCACCCCGTTGCGACCCAACGTCAATGGAGATTCTGCGCGCGAGCTTTCTGGAAGGCGCCAATCCCGCCAGAGAGCAGAGCGACGATCTCACCTGCAGATGCGACCACGACGATCTCACCGAAGAAGGCTGGTGGCGCGCTCTTCACGCAGTCCGCGCTCGGAGCGGCGGCGACGTCGTCCGCTCCTTCTGCCATCAGCACCCAGCTGCCTGCGACCAAGAGATCGAACAACAACTGGGCAAGTGATGGCGGGATGCGATGAGCGTCGGTGACGATCATGCATCCACGCTCTAGACCATCCGTGAAGACCTCCGCGGTGGACCCGTCGGCGAAGTGGATGACTCGGCAACCAAACTCGTCGGCGTCCGATGCACCCGCTCGCCTCAAGACCTCGAGGACGTCGCTCACTTCGCTGCTGGACAGCGGCTGACTGCGCGCGACGTCTTGCGCTTGTTTGGTGAACGGGTTGAGACGTGTCTCAGTCGTCCCGTCGAAACGACAAGGCTCAAAGTGGAGTTCGAGGCCCATGCTCTGTCATGGATTGCAACGCATCCATGAGCGTGTTGCAAGCACGAGAGCGACGCTCGTGACGTGGACCGTCAACCCTGACCGGCGCGTCGTTTGCTTTGCAGACGAATGATGACCATCACACGACACCTCGCGCTCTGTTGCTTCGTAGGTTTGGGTTGCGCCGAAGCGGTTCAACCCGTCCCAGCGATCTCCCTCGCTCAGAGACAATCAGGCCCAACAGCAGCAGAGGTCGTGGAGACGACACCGCCCGCTGCGACTGCCGTGTGTGAC
>JANYHY010000086.1 GCA_025362165.1 Myxococcales bacterium
GCGGCGGCGCTCGAGCGCGGAGCGGACCCCCACAAGGTGCTGCCGATCTTGCTCGAGGTGTGCATCCGCGACGGGCGCTTCGAGATGGCGATCGAGTACGCCCGTCCCCACCTCGACAAGCACCCGAACGACACCACCGTCCGCTACTTGCTGGCCACGCTCTACTCTGCCGTGGGGGATAGACCCAAGGCACGCGTGGAAGCAGAGACCGTCGTAGTGGCCCGCCCGAACGACGCGGAGCCTCATTTCTTGCTTGGAACGCTGCTGCGTGACGAGAGCGACTTCGTCGCGGCGGACAAGCAGTTTCGAGAGTATCTTCGTATCGCGCCACAAGGCGCGCACTCCGACGAGGCACGCGGCGCGCTGTTGAAAGGCGTACCTCCCATCAGCAGCGCTCAGTGGGATGGCGGCGCCCCGACCGTGATTGGGCCGATCCCGGAGGCGCCGCTCGACACGACTCCACGCGACGCTGGCGCTATGATCATCAGCGCTTCGGACTCCGGAAAGAGAAAAGAAAAACCATGACCGCTCAGCTGATCCCCAAAGAAGTCTTCAATGAGACGATCATGCAGTTCCTCGCCCCGGTGCGGCAGTACCTCGAGGACCCCGCGGTCAGCGAGGTCATGATCAACGGGCCGAACCAGATCTACATCGAGCGCAAGGGCAAGCTGGAGCTCGTGCCCGCGAAGTTCGAGAGCATCGAGGCGCTGACGGCCGCGCTCCGAAACATGGCGCAGTACGTCGGCAAACACATCGACGAGTTCAAGCCGATCTTGGAGGGTCGCCTGCCCGACGGATCGCGCGTCGAGGCCGTGTTGCCACCTGCAGCACCCGACGGACCGCACGTCGCGATTCGTCGCTTCTTCAAGGAGACCCTGACCGTGGAGAAGCTCATCGGCTTCGGCGCGATGCCGGAAGACGCCGCTGTCGCGCTCCACGCGTTCGTAGCGAGCAAGCTGAACGTGCTGGTCGCCGGCGGAACGGGCAGCGGCAAGACGTCGATGTTGAACGCGCTCTCTTCGTTCATCCCCGAAGGTGAGCGAGTCGTCATCCTCGAGGACTCACGCGAGCTGCAGCTCCAGCGAGATCACGTCGTGCAACTCGAAGCGCGGCCGGCAGATCCCAAGGGCCGCGGGCAAGTCACCATTCGCGATCTCTTCCGCGCGACCTTGCGTATGCGACCAGACCGCATCGTCGTCGGAGAGATCCGCGGAGGCGAGGCGCTCGACTTGATCCAAGCGATGACCTCGGGTCACGGCGGGTGTCTGTCCACGCTCCACGCGACGTACCCGAAGGACACGCTCGCGCGCCTCGAGACGATGGCGATGATGAGCGACGTCCAAATGCCGCTCTTCGCGCTCCGCGTTCAGCTCGGTAGCGCCGTCAACATGATCGTGCAAACAGGCCGCTTGCAGGACGGCTCTCGCAAGATCACTCACATCACCGAGGTCCTCGGGTTCGATCCGGCGACCGAGACGTACCTCACGCAAGACGTGTTCGTGCGGCGCTACCAGGGACTCGGTCCGAAGGGCGAGGTCATCAGCGACTTCGTCCCGTCGGGAATCTTGCCGAAGTGCCTGGAAATCGTCCACGAGCACGGGATGGACATTCCGGCGTCGATGTATGATGCTGCCAAGCGAGGCCCCGTTCAAGGAACCCATGGCTGATGCTGGCATTCAGCTCGTCGAGGTGCGCGCAGGCAATTCGCCGCGCACGCTGATGGAGCTCAAACCGGGAGCGTCCGTGAACCCCACCAGCGTGGGGCGGACGGGCATGTGGAACATCGATGCTCCCGGCATCCTTGACGTACACGCGTACCTGTATTTCGACGGCAACGCGCTGTTCGTGCAGAGCGCCGACCCGTCCAACCCCGCGAAGGGCAACGGCAAGGCGATCGCCACGAGCTGGCAGCAGATGGAGATCCCCTGCACCATCGAGATGGGCAAGGCGCGGCTCGTCTATCGCACGCTCGAGACGTTGGACGACGGCGACGACGACAAGACGATGGCGCGTCCCGTGGGCGGCATCCCGCAGGGGCCGAGACCGGGCGGAGTCCCCGCGCCGCCACCGCAATTTCGACCTGGTGGCGGCCAGTTCTCTCCACCCAAGGACGACGAGTCCACGCAATATCAACCGCTCAATCAAACCGCGCCTGTTCCGCCGCCGAATCCGCGCGGATTGGGCGAGCCCGAGCCGACGATCGTCGCGCCTTTGGGGATGGACGACACGCAGCAGCCCACCTACGCGAAGCCGCTGCCCGCAGCGGGCCAGCCCGCGTGGCAGAACAATCAACAGATGGCTCCAGCGCCTCCCCAGCAGCAGTATCAAGGATACGGCAACGTGCAAGTGGCGATGCCACAGCAGCAGCAGCAAATGAACATGCAGATGCCGCAGGGCATGCAGACTGCGCCGATGCAGCAACCAGGCATGAACATGGGCGCTTTGCAGCAGCCGATGCAGCCGATGGGGATTAACCAAGGCTCCACGCAGGTGCTCCCGACGCAGCAACCGACGACTCTCGTCGATCGCATGAAGAAGGATTGGCAGCAGATGCCGGTCCCGCGAAAGATCCTCCTCGGACTGCTCCCGCTCGTGTTGATCTTGGTGGTGGTGGGTAACGAACAGCAAGCGCGTCAGCAAGCCGAGGCTGACGCGATCGCGCGCCGTGAGCGCATGGAGGCCGCGAGCGCGAGCGCGATGGCCTCGGAGGACGTCCCCAACACCACCCCCGTGCCGACGCCGAGCTACACACCGCCGATCACGACGTTCTCCACGCCAACAGGCTTCACGAACACCGCCCCGATCCCGCCTCCTTCGGTGATCCCCGCGCCGCCTCCATCGTCTACGGTGGTGAGGCCGAACAACAGGCCCACGAACGTGAAGACCACCGAGCGCTTGGCGGTAGACGCGGTCGCGGCGAGCGACTTCAAGACCGCTGCCGGGCTCTATGACCAGCTCGCTGCGGCCGTGCCGCCTCAAGATCCTCGACACACCGCCTACGCGGAAGCCGCGCGCATCATGCACCAGAAGGCAGCGACGGCGACCCCCTGACCGGCTGCGCTCGACCGAGTCACTGACCGGCGACCAAGTCACCGACCAAGTCACCGAGGGGATGAGGCCTCGAAGCACCACCTCTCGCGCGGGAGCGCGAGGGTCGATCGGATGGACTGGAGAGGCGAGTCGCCTTTGATCCATCTGCTCCACTCCACGCCGAACAAACAGCACGATTTCGGCATTTTCTAGGGGCATTTGCGTGTGGCCTCCCTCCTGCATTGAGAGATGTCAAGGAGGCGATGCGATGAACCGAGCGGCAACCACCAAGCTCTTTGCGATTGCGGCACTCGCCATCGCTTGCAGCTCGAACAGCGACGCCCTCCTCGGTGACGATCCCTTCGGCCCCGGCAGCAGCGGCGGTACGGGCAAGGACACCTGGGGCAACGGCGGTGGCGGCGGGCCGAGCTACACGGGCAAGGACGGCAGCGCGGGTCCTGGTCAAGCGGAGGCGATTTATCGCTCCAAGATCCAGCCGACGATCGAAGCGAAGTGCGGCGGCGCGTGCCACGTGCTCGGCACGACGCTCAGCGCGCCGAAGTACCTCGCCGGTCCCGACTCGTACATCAGCATCAAGGCGTACCCCGGCATCGTCACCTCCGACGTCTACGCGAGCAAGCTGCTCGGCCGGCCCGCTGGTCACCCCGCGGCGACGCTGCTCGACCCCGGCATGGAGACGTTCAAGGCGGACGTCACCACGTGGCTGACCGCAGAGGCGTTTGCGCTCGCCGCGATCCCGCTCCCGACGGTGGGTCCGGTCGACTTGAGCGCGGGCAGCATCGATCTCTCGAGCATCAAGGGCATGACGGGCGCGAAGCTCACGTTCACGGCGAAGGTCGTCGGCAACTACGCGCGCTACGACTCGCTGCAGATCACCGCGCCGACCACCACGGCCATCCACGTGGTCGCGCCCATCATGGTGATGATGCCTTCGGACAACACGGCGCCCGTCTCCGACAAGAACTTCTCCGCGGCCGACCTCACGATCAACGCGGGCGCCACGGGCAGCCTGGACACGCCGTACTTCTTCTTTGGTTGGATTCCGGGCAGCAAGCTCGAGGTTCAGTTCACCAAGATCGAGACGGCCACGGGCACCGGCGACGGCGGCTCGGTGCAGAGCGGTTGCAAGTCCGTCGCGACGTTCCAGAGCTCTGCGGCGCCCGAGCTGATCAACACGTGCGTGGGCTGCCACGGCGGCGGCAACGCCAACGCGATGAACGCGATGGACCTGAGCAAGCTCAAAGGCAACATCGACTACGCGGGCGCGTGCGGCCAAGCGCTCTTCAAGGTCAACACGGGCAACAAGACTCAAAGCAACATCTTGCTCGCTCCTCTCAACGGCAGCGGCCTCAATCACAACGGCGGCAAACCTTACGGGTCGACGAACTCCACCGGGTACCAGGCGATTTTGGCCTGGGTAAACAAGGAATGATCGAGGGAACCATGATGAAGATGGCAACGCTCGCTGCGCTCGGATCCATCGCTTTCGCGATGATCGCGTGCGGAAACTCAGACAGCGGTTCTCTCAACGGCGGCTCGCTTGGCGATCCCGGCGCGGGACCGACCACCAACAACAACCCTGGCGCCGGTGGCACTCCGCCGGGCACGCCCACGGGTTCGAACGGATCGGATCCCAACGCGCAGAACAACCCCAACATCGATCAGCGCAAGATCAACTACGGCGAGGCGCTCCGAACGGCGAGCCTCAAGCTCGTGGGTGAACTCCCCGCGCTAGCGGACATCAACGCCGTCGCCGACTCGAGCAACCCCGCCACCAAGGCGACCTACGAGGCGAAGATCGATGCGCTGCTCGCCGACCCGCGCTTCGCTGCGCGCCAGATTCAGTGGTGGCGCGACACGCTCAAGACCGGTCAGCCGGGCATCATCACCAAGCAAGGCATGCCGAGCTACGACACGGCTGCCACGTTCGCCACCGAGGTCGTCGTCAATGACCGCCCGTTCACGGACCTCTTCACGGCGACGAGCAACACGTGTCCGACCTACGCGAACGGCGCGTTCGTCGATGCGAGCTGCGCGGGCAACGCACCCACCGCGGGCTTGCTCACGGACCCCGGCCTGATGAGCCAGTACTTCGCGAACATGGCGTTCCGCCGCGTGCGCTTCGTTCAAGAGACGTTCGTCTGCAGCAAGTTCCCCGCAGAGTTCAGCTCCACCCCCGCTCCGATGGGCAGCGGCGTCTACACGAGCCCCTGGAACTTCAACAGCATCACCGGCGGCGCTGGCCCCAGCGTGAAGGTGAACTTCCAAGACACCTCGTCTGTCGTATGCGCGAACTGCCACACGTCGATGAACCATCAAGCGCCGCTCTTCGCGCACTTCGACATGAACGGCGTGTACCAACCTGCGATCGCGGTGAAGGTGCCCTCGACCGGCACGCCCACTGCGGTGCTCGCGGACTGGCTGCCCAACGGCGAGACGTTCGCCTGGCGCAACGGCACCCCCGTCACGGACCTGCCGAGCTTCGGCAAGGCAGTCGCCGCGGACCCGGACGTCGCGCGCTGCATCGTGACCCGCGAGTGGAACTACGCGATGGGCCGCGGTGACGTGGTCAACGATCTCGCGACCGTTCCCCCCGTCGTGACTGACGCGCTCGTGAAGGACTTCTCGAGCAACGGTTTCAAGGTCAAGCGTTTGCTGCGGAACATCTTCACCGCAGACGATTTCGTGAAGTTCTGATCCAGGAAGGAAAGGAAAAAGAAAATGAAACTCCTCGCTCTCTCCCTGGTCATCGGCGCTTTCGCCACTGGCTGCGCTGTCGAACCGAACGACCGACTCATCGGCGCTGGCGCCTACGGCGACTCGCTCGCCGCTGGCGACAACACGCAGCACCACTTCCAAGATCCCAACACTGGCGAGAACGGAATCAGCGACCCGAACCAAGTACGCGTCGACACCACGAACGTCGGCTCGCCCGAGGTCGTCGCTAGGTTGCACTCTTGCTCCAAGGTCAGCTACGCCGAGCTCGGCAGCATCTTGAAGTCG
>JANYHY010000097.1 GCA_025362165.1 Myxococcales bacterium
TGCCTCCCGCGCTGCCTCCCGCGCTGCCTCCCGCGCTGCCTCCCGCGCTGATTGTGACCTTCGCGCTATCGGGCAGCGCCGCGACGTGAAACACGCCAAAATCAGCGCTTACAGCTGGAGTTGGGGCGTGCTGCGTAGATGAACAAGACACGGCGAGCACGACGAGCGACCGAAAGCGCATATCTAAACTCTATTCCCAATCCGCGCAGTTGAGGTCGTGCGCCGAAGGGCTGCATCCGGATCCACCTAACGGTAGTGCTGTTGGAGCGCCTCGAGGGCTGCGCTTCCGGGACACAGCTGCTCGAACGGCACTTGAGATAGCGGTTGGGCGACCGTCTTGTTGCCTGCGTGCATCTCGGTCCCCTTCTCGTCGATGTAGAGCAAGCCGACGGGGATGTCTCCCGCTGCGGCGCGCGCGTGCAAGAAGCTCCACGCCTTCTCTCGATCGGTGGGATCATAGTCGGCCGCGACCTTGTGGAGCCGTACGACGCTGCCATCGTGCATGGTGACGGTCTGGACGGTGCCTGGGGCTTGCGAGGTCTCGATGGGTGAACGGCGCGGGACGAAATCGGCCTCGATCACAGGCAGTTGGTGCTTGCGCGTGTGCGTGTAGCTCTTGGTGGACCCCTCGTGATCGTTGAACGTCACGCACGGCGAGAGCACATCCACGAGCGCGAGGCCCTTGTGACGAATGCCTGCCTTCAAGATAGGGACGAGCGCGGCCTTGTCGCCAGAGAAGCTGCGCGCGACGAACGTGGCTCCGATGGAGAGCGCGAGCATGATCGGATCAATCGGCGACTGAGTGTTCGCTTCGCCTTTTTTGGATTTGGACCCTACGTCCGCCGAGGCCGAGAACTGCCCCTTGGTGAGGCCGTACACACCGTTGTTCTCGATGACGTACAGCATGTTGACGTTGCGACGGATCGCGTGCGCCATCTGACCGAGCCCGATCGAGAGCGAATCGCCATCGCCGCTCACGCCGATGTAGGTCAGCTCACGATTCGCGGCTGCCGCGCCCGACACGATCGCCGGCATGCGCCCATGCGCGGAGTTGAAGCCGTGCGCGCCCGAGACGAAATATGTGGGTGTCTTGGACGAGCAGCCGATGCCGCTCAGTTTGGCGATCAAGTGAGGAGGCGTGTCTAGCTCGTGGAATGCGCGAACGATCGCGGCGGTGACCGAGTCGTGACCGCAGCCGGCACAGAGCGTCGACATCGCGCCTTCGTAGTCGCGCACTGTCAGTCCGAGCGCGTTCGCTTGGAGCGAGGGGTGCCGAACTGCGGGTTTTTTGATGTAGCTCATTGACCGGCCTCCTGCGCTACGTCCTGCCGCAGATGCGGGACGACGATGTCCACCACCTGCTTGGCCTGCAGCGGGAACCCGCCGTAAGCGATCACCGATCGAAGCTTCTCTTTGGACACGCGCGTCTCGAGCGTGAGGAGGCTCTTGAGCTGCGCGTCGCGGTTCTGCTCGACGACGAAGATGGTGCTGTGACTCTGCAAGAACTCCTCGACGTCTTCCCCAAACGGGAACGCGCGCACGCGCATGAAGTCGCCGAAGAGGCCGAGGTGACGGAGCTGCTCCATCGCCTCTCGCACCGCGAGATCGCAGCCGCCGATCGTGACGACGCCAAACGTCGCCGCCTCGTGGCGCTCGATGATCGCGGGCGGAACAATCGTCTTTGCCGCGGCGTGCTTTCGCGTGAGGCGATCCATCACCTCTTGATACTCGTCCGGGATCTCCGTGTAGCAGCCGAGCTTGTTGTGCCCCGATCCGCGCGTGAAGAACGCACCCTTCGCGTGCACACCTGGCAGCGTGCGCGCGGCGACGCCGAGCTCGTCTTCTGGCGAGTAACGGTAGTATTTCGGGAGCGCCTCCAGCTCGGCGGCGGTGAGCACGCGACCGCGGTTCGGTTTGAAGGAGTCGTCCCACTTGAGGCGCGGCACGACCCAGTCGTTCATGCCGATGTCGAGATCGGTCAGAATGAACACAGGAGTCTGCAGCCGCTCGGCGATGTCGAAGGCGTTCTGCGCGAAGTAGAAGCACTCGGCAGGGTTCGCGGGCAGCAAGATGACGTGCTTGGTGTCTCCGTGCGACGCGTACGCGCACGTCATCAGATCGCCTTGTTGTGTGCGAGTGGGCATGCCAGTGGACGGACCGACGCGCTGCACGTCCACGATCACGATCGGTATCTCCGCGTAGTAAGCGAGGCCGATGAGCTCGTTCATCAACGAGATCCCAGGGCCCGATGTGGAAGTGAACGCGCGCGCTCCGTTCCATGCGGCGCCGATGATCATTCCGACCGCCGCGAGCTCGTCCTCTGCCTGCAAGATGCAGTAGCTGCGCTCTCCCGTCTTCTTGTCCGTTCGGTACTTCGCACAGAAAGCGGTGAACGCGTCGAGCACTCCAGTCGATGGCGTGATCGGGTACCACGCGGCGACCGTCACACCCGCATAGAGGCAGCCGAGCGCGGTCGCTGTGTTGCCGTCGATGAGGATCGAGTCCGCGGTCGCGTTCATCTTCTCGAGGCGGATCGGCAGCGGGCACTCGAAGTGCTTCTTGGCGTAGTCGTAGCCTAGGACGATGGCCTTCTTGTTGGACTCCATCAGCGCGGGCTTCTTGCCGAACTTCTCCTTCAACATGACGTCGATGATCTGCATGTCCATGTCGAGCAGCGCGGCGAGCGTGCCTGCGTACATGATGTTCTTCATCAGCGTGCGCTCGCGCGCCTGCGTGAAGGCCTCCGCGCACATCTTCGCGAAGGGCACACCGAGGAACGTGACGTCGTCGCGCAGCATGGAGAGCGTGAGCGGCCAGCTCGAGTCGTAGAGCACCCAGCCACCCGGCGGGACCTCCTTGATGTCGCGCGCGTACGTCTCCGCGTTCATCGCCACCATGAGATCGAAGGTCGCCGTGCGCGCCGTATGACCCTGCTTGTTGACGCGGATCTCGTACCAGGTGGGGAGCCCCTGGATGTTCGACGGGAACAGGTTCTTGCCCGCGACGGGGATGCCCATGCGGAAGATGGCCTGCATGATGAGGCTGTTGGCGCTCGCCGAGCCTGTGCCGTTCGCGTTGGCGAGCTTGAAGGCGAATTCGTTGATGCGGGTTTTCACGTCTTTGCTCCGGCGCGCGGCATGAACAGATCGAACTTTTGCATGTCCCACGCTGCTGTCGGGCAGCGCTCCGCGCAGAGGCCGCAGTGCACGCAGAGATCTTCGTCCTTCAACATGAGGCGTTTGGTCTGCGGCAGCGGCGCCGAGGCGTACAGCTCTTGAGTGAGGTTCATCGCGGGCGCGGTGAGGCGGGTGCGGAGAGTCTTCTCGTCGCCGTCTGGGGCGATGGTGAGGCACGCGAGCGGACACACGTCGATGCAAGCGTCGCACTCGATGCAGAGCGCCTCAGTGAAGACAGTTTGTATGTCGCAGTTGAGGCAACGCGCGACCTCGAGCGCGGTCTGCTCAGGATCGAAGCCTTCTTCGACCTCCACCTTCATGCTCTTGAAGCGCTCGACCAGATCGACGTGTTTCATCTTCGCGCGGCCGACCGAGTTGTAGTCGTTCTTGTAGCTCCACTCGTGCAGCCCCATCTTCGCCGACACGAGCGTCATCCCGTGCGCGGGTCTGTCCGTGAGGGGGATGTTGTTGCAGTGGTTGTGGATGCTGATCGCCGCGTCGTGAGCGTGCGCGACAGCCCAGATGATGTTGGCTGGGCCCCACGCCGCGTCTCCGCCGAAGAAGACGCCGGGGAGCGAGCACTGGAAGGTCGTCTTGTCGACGATCGGGCAATCCCACTTGTCCATCTCGATCCCGAGATCGCGCTCGATCCAGGGGAAAGACGCCTCTTGGCCGATCGCGAGGATGACGTCGTCGCACGGCAGGATGATCTTGTCCGTCGCCTTCTGGACGAGCTTGCCGCCTTCTTCCTTGGACTCGTATCGCTGGAACTCCATGCCAACGAGCTTGCCCCCCGGCACTAGGTCGTCGATCACGAACCGCACCGGCTCATGGTTGATCAAGATCTCGATCTGCTCTTCTTCGGCGTCCTCGAGCTCCCAGGGTGACGCCTTGAAATACTTTCGCGGCTTGCGCGCCATCACCTTGACGTCCTTGCCGCCGAGGCGGCGCGACGTACGACAGCAGTCCATCGCGGTGTTGCCGACGCCGATGATCAGCACCTTCTCGCCGATCTTCTCGATGTGCTCGAACGCGACGGACTCGAGCCAGTCGATGCCGATGTGGATGCGTGGGCTGTCGTAGCGACCGGGGATGTCGAGGTTCTTTCCGCGCGGCGCGCCGCTGCCGACGAAGACCGCGTCGTAGCCCTCGGCGAGCAAAGACTTCATGCTCTTGACGGGCGCGCCGTAGCGCACGTCGACGCCGAGGTTGACGATCATCTCGATCTCGTCGTCCAAGACCTTGGCGGGGAGGCGGAAAGACGGGATGTTCGAGCGCATCAGTCCGCCGGCCTTCGAGAGCTTCTCGAAGATGGTGACTGAGTAGCCGAGGGGCATCAGATCATTGGCGACGGCGAGAGACGCGGGACCTGCGCCGATGCAGGCGACACGCTTGCCGTTCTTCGTCTTCGGCGCCTGCGGGATGAGCGCGGTCACGTCGTCCCGGAGATCGGCGGCGACGCGCTTCAACCTGCAGATGGCGACGGGCTTGTCCTCTACGCGCGTGCGGCGACAAGCGGGCTCGCAGGGTCGATCGCATGTACGCCCGAGCACGCCTGGGAACACGTTCGACTCGCGATTGAGCAAGTAAGCGTCGGTGTAGCGCCCCTGCGCGATGAGCCGGATGTACTCCGGCACGT
This sequence comes from Myxococcales bacterium, assembly GCA_025362165.1. GTDB lineage: Bacteria > Myxococcota_A > Polyangia > Polyangiales > Polyangiaceae > JANYHY01. Next base: position 4,816 of record JANYHY010000097.1, read on the forward strand.
TGGTGTGCGCGGGGCAGGCCCACTGACAATCCACGACCTTGTGAAAGTAGTCTGGTTTGCGAACGTTCGTCGGATCCACGGCCCGCAAACTAGGATCCAAGGCGTTCTTTCGCAAAGCGAATCGCCCGCGATCGCATCATTAGATCGCGCCCTCGAGGCCGAACGGGCGTGATTTATGCGGCCCCGCAGCATTTCTTGTACTTCTTGGCTGAGCCGCAGAGGCAGAGATCGTTGCGACCGGGCATGCGAGGGGCGAGGCGCGCTAGCTCTTCCGGGCGCGGTCTCTTCGGGTTCGCGCGAGCGCTGCCAGCGGTCTCCGCAGCCTCGAAGCGTGCCTTGATGTCAGCGAGCTTCTCTTCGGTGAGCGCGGCTGCCGCCTCGGCCTCAAGCTTGCGAGCCAAATCGTAATAGCGCGGGCGGTGATGCTCGCGATCATAATGGGGTATCGCGCGATAACCCTTTATCGCTGAGACGAGCGCGTTGCCGCCAAAGAAGCCATACGTGCCGACGTCGCGCGCCGTGTACACGGACCAGTCGATCCCGAAGAGCGCGCGCGAGACAGCGCTCACACCTACGAAAGCCATCGCCTCTTCACGGTTGAAACGATCGAGGTACGCCGCCTCCTCGCCAGCGGGCAGATCGTCGGGGACGCCGTAGGGAGCCCCCCACGGAATTCCGTAATTGGCTTTGGTGGTGTCCCCGAGCGCCGCGTGGATCACCTCATGGACGGCGAAGCCCACGAACCTTCGATACAGACACGCGGAGTCGCGCACGGGGATCCCGCGGAAATCAGGGTCGTTGCGCTGCTGCAGCAGCCGATACATCCGGTCCGCGGCGAGCTCGTACATTGGCAAGTATCCCCAACCACGTATCGCATCATCGAATCGAAACATGGCAGTCACGCCCCGCGTGCGCTGCTCGATGCTCAAGGTATGAAAGCAGTCGTGCTCACACGGATAAGGCTGCGCGAGCGCCTCTACGATCGACTGGAACATTGGTGCAAAGCCTAGCGCTGCTCAGTGGAAATCGCGACTCATGCTCGGCACCGCGTTGCTCATGACGAGTTTTTCGAGCCGCTCCACGATGATGTAGATCGTGGACTGTGGCGCGGCTCTCCCTGGCTCGCAGGGCACCTTGGCGCGCTCCACCTCTCCGTGCGCGAGCAACAGGGAGCTCGACGTGGCGACTCGGCGCAAACGCTCGAACACGCGCGCCCACAATACCAAGTTGATGAACCCATATTCGTCTTCCATCGTGACGAACACGACGCCGCTCGCGGTGCCTGGGCGCTGCCGACAAATCACCAATCCCGCGGCGCTTGCCTTGCGGCCGTTGGGCGCTGACTCCAAGTCGCGCGAGGACAATATCGAGCGAGCGAGCGTGGGTCTGAGCGCGCGCATCGGGTGATCCGAGACGGACAGCCCCGTTCGCCCGAAGTCGAGCCCGAGCTGCTCTGTGCGAGTGAGCTGCGGCAACATGGGTGGTGGCGTCTCTCGAGCGATGCCTTCGAAGAGCGCTCCACTCGATGGCTCGCGCACGGCCCAAATCGCGCGACGACGGTTTGGGTCCACCAAAGGATCGAGCGCGCCCGACTCGGCGAGCGCCTCCATCTCCAGCTTCGACAGCTCTGCTCGAGAGCGCAGATCTTCGAGAGACTCGAACGCGCGCACTTTCCTCGCTTCTTCGACGCGCCGGCCGCTCTCTTCTCCGAGTCCTTTGATCTGCCGAAGGCCTACTCGAATGTTATTTTTAATCGGTAGTGTGCAATCCCACTGACTCTCGACGATGCTAATCGGTAATACGATGACGCCGTGTCGGCGCGCGTCTTCGAGGATCGTGTTCACCGAATAGAAGCCCATGGGTTGGCTGTTGACGAGCGCGGCCGCGAACGCCGCTGGGTGGTGCACCTTTAGCCAAGAGCTCGCATAGACGAGCAGCGCGAAGCTCGCCGCGTGGCTCTCGGGGAACCCGTACTCGCCGAAGCCGTGGATCTGTTTGTAGAGCCGCTCGGAGAACTCTTTGGAGATGCCTCGCGCCAAAAAGCCGCTCTCGAGCCGATCTTTGTGGCGCGCGAGCCGTCCGTTCTTCTTCCACGCGGCCATGTCACGGCGGAGCTGATCGGCCTCGCCGCCCGTGTAGCCCGCGCCGACGATCGCTATTTGCATGACTTGCTCTTGAAACAGCGGCACGCCGAGCGTGCGATCGAGGATGGGTCGCAGGCACTCGTGCGGAGGCTCCGCGGGCTCCTCTCCGTTCCTGCGCCTCAAGAACGGGTGCACCATCCCGCCCTGGATCGGGCCTGGACGCACGATCGCTACTTCGATGACTAGATCGTAAAAGGAGCGCGGCCTCAATCGAGGCAACATCGACATTTGCGCGCGACTCTCGATTTGAAAGACGCCCACGGTGTCTGCCTCGCAGAGCGCGTCGTACACGAGCGGATCTTCCGCCGGGATCTCCGCCAGACGATCGATCGCGGTCTTCGAGGTGAGTCCACCGTCTGCCGCTACGAATTCCATCGCGCGGCGAATGGCGCTCAGCATCCCTAAACCAAGTACGTCTACTTTGAAGAAGCCGAGCGTGTCGATGTCGTCTTTGTCCCAAGGCACCACCGTACGACCGGGCATGGTCGCGGGCTCGACCGGCGCTACTTCATAGAGGGGAGTGGCCGATAGCACGAAGCCTCCCACGTGAATGGATAGGTGGCGCGGATAACCTTGAATCGCGTGCGCCATCTTCAGGCACATGGCGACTCGGACGTCATGCTCGTCGAAACCGGCTTCACGTAGGCGGATCGGCGAGATCGAGTCGGGACCGTCCCACCAGCTCACGAGCTCGCTCAGGCGATCCACCTGCTCCAACGAGAAGCCGAACACCTTGCCTACTTCCTTGAGAGCGCTCTTGCCTCGATAAGAGATTATCTCCGACACCATGGCCGCGCGGTCTCGCCCGTAGCGCGCGTAGATGTCTTGAATGACCTCTTCGCGGCGCTCGTGCTCGAAGTCCACGTCGATGTCCGGAGGCTCGCGGCGCTCTTCGGACAAGAAGCGCTCGAACAACAGGCTCGCGCGCGCCGGGTCCACCGCGGTGATCGCGAGGCAATAACAGACCGCGCTGTTGGCTGCGCTGCCGCGCCCCTGGCAGAGGATGTCCCTGGAGCGCGCCATCTCGACGATCGTGCGCACGCTCAAGAAGTACGGGGCTACCTCCAGGCGCTCGATGACGGCGAGCTCCTTTTCGATTTGCGCTTCCACGCTACTTGGCAATCCATTCGGATAGCGCGTCTTGCTGCCTTCGTACGTGAGCCTCCTCAGCGCTTGATCGGCGCTCTCTCCGGGCAAGAGCTCGTCGTCGCTCGGGAAGCGATAAGAGAGCTCCTTCATCGTGAATCTGCAGGCGTTCGCGATCTCACGCGCGCGGTCGACCCACTCGAGATGATCGGGATACACGTCGAGCATCTCGTCGCTGCTCTTCATGCGCGCCTCTGCGTTGGGCAAGAGGCTTCGGCCCGCGGCGTCTAGCGTCGTGCCCTCTCGGATGCACTGGAGCACGTCTAGGACCGGCTTGTGCTCGGCTGTCGCGAAGCGGACCGAGTTGTGGAGGACGATGGGGATATCGAGCGACTGATTGGCAAGTAGCGCAGCGGACAGTCGCGCGGCGTCGTTGCCGTCCAGGTGTTTGTGAACGCCGATGGATAAGCGGTTATCGAACGCCGCTTTCAAACGAACTAGTGCTTCGTGTGAAGCGCCCGCGAGCGCCGTGCACCACAGACCCTCCGAGTGCTCGCACACGGTCTCGAGCAAGACACCCGCGTGCACGTTCTTGGGGAGCTCCTCGTCCTCACGCTTGCGCGCTTTTCCCTTGGGATGGCGCGCGTGACTCTCTGTGAGAATTCTGCAGAGGTGCGTGTATCCGGCGTGATTCTCTACGTGCACGAGCAAGGTCCAGCCCGATTCAAAGTCGACTTCGTCGATCGTGAGCTCGCAGCCCACGACGACTCGGACGTTGGCGCGTGTTCCCTCTTCGTGCGCGCGAACGATCCCGTAGAGGCCGTCGCGGTCCACGATGCCGACTGCGTCTTGCCCGAGCTCCGCTGCGCGACGAACGATGTCCTCTGGAGAAGAGCCCGCCTGCAAGAACGAGAAGTTCGTGCGCGCGAACAGCTCCACATATCGAGCCTTCTCTCGAGCTCGGCGGCGCACGAGCTTGTCCTCTTCTTGGAAGAGTGGAACGCGCGATCCAGCGTCGATTCGCCTTCTTGTCGACATACTGAACATAATAGCAGTATCCTGATTTCATCTCCAGCACGCATGCTGTTGCGATGATCGACGACGAGCTGGTTCGTCCTTTCTTGCCAACACTGCAAGCCGTTCGCGGGAACGAGGAGCTCGCCGCTCGGTTGCCGTCCGAGGAGCCGAGCCACGTCTATGGCGCGGCCGCGATCGTGATCCAGATCGACGGGATAAGACGCGAATCATGGACCGACGACGTCGAGCTGAGCGAACGGCTATTTGCCAGTTATCCGAGAGGCTCTCCGCCAGCACCTGACCGGAACACTTGGGGCAGCTATAAACTGATCGACGACGAAGTGCCGGCCCGACGCCAGAAGTGCATGATGTGCATCCTCCAACCGGGCTTCTCGACCTGCGTCGCCTGCGGGGGCACCGGCAGGGTCGGCGAGTTCACGCAGTGCGAGTGCACTACGGGCTTCGTGCAGTGCACGACGTGTGAAGGTACACAGGCGACGATCGGCGCGCGCGTTCGCTACGTGAACGACTCACAAGTGCGCCTGCGACACCTGTTCGTCCCGCAGCTCCCCAAGACCTTGCGCTCGCACTTGGAGCAGGGGATCGATCCGAGCGCGCAGTACCCCGAGTCGCTGCGCTTCGACCCCGAGCCGACGATGGTGGGCACTGCGTACAGAGGCGCGTCTACCGTGCGTGAGCCAGATTTTCACGGCTTCTTCTTCGGCGAAGCCCTGGGCGACGCGACGCGCTCGATCTCCGAGGTCACGCGCGACGTCATAGGAGTGGAGGCGCGCGCATATGGTGTCGCGATCTTGTGGTTGGTCTACGAGCGGATTGGGACCGCCACTCACTTGGGATTCTTCATCAACCCCGAAGGCAAGCTCACCTACGCTGGACCGACGTGACGTTAGAAGGAGACACCGATGCAGATCATGGTTCGTTACAAAGTGAAGGCCGACTGCGCTGAAGAGAACGTGCGGCTGATCAAGGCCGTGTTCGCACAGCTGGAGACGGACAGCCCACAGAGCGTGCGATACGCCACGTTCAAGCTCCCAGACGGCGTGAGCTTCATGCACATCGCGAAGATCGACACGACTGACGGAAGCAATCCGCTGGTGACGCTCGACGCCTTCAAGCAGTTCAGCGGCGCGATCAAAGACCGTTGCGAAGAGCCACCGGTGACCACGGCGCTCGAGACCGTAGGCTCTTACCGCGCATTCTAGCCTCGCTTGCACAAGACTCCTTGATCACCATGCCGCTGCTGTTGCTTGCGGTGAACGTGACTGCAGGCACGCGGCG
>JANYHY010000406.1 GCA_025362165.1 Myxococcales bacterium
ATCGATCGGCGAGCGCACTTCGGTGTCTGCGAAGCGCGCTGCGAGAGAGTCGACCGTCTCGCTCGCGCCAGATTGTCGCGCGCTCAAGTCGATGCGCAGCGCGTCTTGTTGCGCGGCGTTGGCCTGGAGCTGCGCGTCGATTTGGTTGTTCTTGTCGGTGATGCGATCGAGCTCGGCTTGCGGTGCCGAACCAGACGCGACGAGGCGCGTGATGCGCTCACGTTCACTGCGCACCGTGTTGAGATCGGCCTGGATCGCGCGCGATTGCGCCTCGAGCGCGACGAGCTGCGGGCCGTGCGCGCCTGCTTGACGCGAAGCCGCGAAGAGGTCCGACTTGCCGCGCGCGAGCTCGTGCGCGAGCGTCGGAGAGTCGATGAGCGCGAGGATGTCTCCCTTCTTGACGAGCGTGCCCTCGCGAACCTTGAGGTCCACCGTGCCGACGGTTCGTGCCTTGACGATGACGCGATCCATGGGCTCGACCGTGCCTGTCGCGTAGACCGCCTCCACCGCGGTGCCGCGAACGATCGGCATCGTGAGCACCGGCGCAGGACGCATGCTGACCGCCACGGCACCTCCCACGATCGCGACGACCACGATCGCCGCAGCGATTCGCCCCTTGTGACTCTTGTTACCAGCTCGGAAGGCAGGCCGATCCTTGCTGCGCGTCGGAGCAGCAGGCGAAGCGTCATCGGGGGGCATCGAATCAGACTCTAGGAGCGAGACCCTGTCGTGTGAAGCCCGACCCTCCGAACCAGACCTCTCGAACCTTCCCGTCTTCCCGCCTTCCTGTGAGTATCTCCGGCCCTTAGAGGTATTTGCTCGCTTCGCGGAGCGTCAAACCGCTCATTTTAGTGCGGTGCCGTCGGATGAAGCCTCGCACGAGGGCAGGGCGCTTCTTGCTCACCTCGCGCAACACCCAGCCGATCGCCTTGCGGATCCAGAAGACCTTCTCTTGCAACATGGGAGTCGCGAGCTCTTCGAAGAGCTCGAAGTCGCCGTCGGCGCGCAGCTCGTCGAGGCACGCGAGCAGCGCCGTGCGGCGAACCCACATGTGCTCGTCTTTGGCCCACTGACGGAGGAGCGCGGGGCGCTTGTTGTCGCGATGAACGACGGGGCCGATCACCTTGGTGGCGAGCCAATCGACATGAGCCCAGTTGGAGGCTTCGCGCACGAAGGACAACAGCATCGGCAAGTCGCTCGTCGTCAGTGTCTTTTGCTCGCGCTCCAAGAGCGCAATCGCCGCATTGCGGAGCTCGTGATAGTCGGTCGCGAACAAGGTCGTAGCGATGTCCACTAGGGCTTGGTGGGCAATGGGACTGATGGCTACTTGATAATCGCGCGCGGCACAGCGGACGTCCGGCATGGTCGCCCCGAAGAAGCGCAGCGCGCTCTTCATATAGGCTTTTTCGTTCTTGGCGCGCGCGGCGGTCCCGCACTCTCGAAAGCGCTTGGTGAAATAGGCGGTCGCATGTCGTCCAGGCGTTCGACGAGTCATCGCGAGGATCTACCTACTGAGCGCGGACGAGATCATGTGCGGTCAGTCTCGCGCTTGGTTCCGAGGACGTGAAGCTCGAGCCACTCGGCGTCATCGATGTCCTTGTGCCGGCCGCCCGTGCACGGCCATCGCCCAGCCGCCGATCAACAGGAAGTCTGCGTGCGCGTCTGCTAGCGCGACGAGCAGATCTCGGAAGTCATCGGGGAGCTCAAGAGACATAATCAGACTTGTAGACCTCGCCGGGCAGCGATGGACGCTGCGCTCGGCCAGCTGGCGGAAGCGGGCGGCCGGTTGCCAACCAAGCTGCGCGACAAAGTCGGGTCATCGCGCTAAGTCGCTCTTCGATCGACGCTCCCTCATGCAACGCGATAGGCACATCGAGCGACTCGATCCGCTCGAAGGTCATGCCGCGTGCGCGTCTAGCTTCCGAGCGAGCTCGCCGGTCAGCTTCCATCATTGTCGTCAGTGTACCTCTTTCCACCAACTAAGCGCGGATCTCGATGGCGTTGGGGACGACCTCGATGGAGAGTGGCAGACGCCCGAGGGGCTCGCCGTCCACGTCGAGCAAGAAGACGTCGCTCGCGTCCTCGTTCTCCAGCGTCATGTCCTCCATCCACGCCTGCGCTTAACCCGGGCGAGTTACGGGCGAAACCAAAGTGGGTAAGAAGAAAAGT
>JANYHY010000172.1 GCA_025362165.1 Myxococcales bacterium
GCAGGCCTGTGACGAAGGCTGCGGGCTCGAAGAGCTGGCCCTCCGCATTGGCCAGGGTGCTGTTTTGCGCCAACAGCCCGAAGAGCTCGCCGGTCGGGTAGGTGGTGAATCCCGCGATTTTCCCCGCGCTCAGCCGCACGTGTTTCGAATGGCTACCGGGAAGGATGACGATGCTATTTTCTGCCAAGGCGTTCAGGACGGGATCGGCCATGAGGCCCACCAGTTCCACTTCCTCTCCACGCATGACGTCGCTGGCGCTTTGCAGCCCCGAAATCAGCCGGATTTTTCTGCCGCCGTGCCGGAGGTCGATGAACCGCAGGGTGCGGCCGTCGATCACGTCGTCGAGCAGGTTGTGGATGCGGCCGAGCTCTGGCTCCGTGATGCCGCTGCGCAAGAAGCGGTTCTGCACCGACCCGTTCGACATCACGAGCACCGCGAGCAGCTCTCCTGCGGTCGTTGGGATGAAGCGCATGTGCTTGAGCGTCATCGAGTCGCTGCGTTGGGTGACGACGAGCGCCGCCGTCCCCGTGAGTTCCGCGAGCAGCTTGCCCGTCTCGCGCATCACGTTGCCGCCGCGCTCGGCGACCTCCAGGTGCTCCCGAATGCGAGCGTGCTCGTCTTTGCTGACCTTCTGGAGCTCCATGAGCGCGTCGATGAACAAGCGAAATGCCTTGTCGGTCGGCACTCGGCCCGCGCTCGTGTGCGGCTGTTGCAAGTAACCCAGCTCCTCGAGATCGGAGAGCACGTTGCGAATGCTCGCAGCGGACAGCTCGATGCCTTGCTTCTTCGAGAGCGTGCGAGATCCGACGGGATCACCGGTCGAGACGAACTCGGTGATCGCTGCATAGAGGATCTGCCGCGCGCGTGGGTTGAGCTCGATCAAGTGCTCAATTCTAGCCTTTTCTTACGCCTCCGCTACAGTCACGCCTCATGAGGCCGCATTCGCTGGGCTGCTGCGCGATCTTCGCGCTCGCGTGTTTCGCGAACGTGGGCTCGGCGGACGACGTGCTCCCCGCGCTTGGGCCAGCGGCGATCGCGCCTCCCGCCTCGCAGGCGTCCGACGAAGCAGCGCGCCAAGAAGCGGGCGAGACGCCGACCGCTTCTCAGTCGAGCGGGACGGTCAACTTCGTCGCGAGCCCGACGACCACACCAGCCATCGTCTACGCCAAGATGGATCGCGCGACGTGCGAGGCAGAGCTAGCCAAGCGCGCCATCACCTACACGCGCTTGCCAGACGCGCGCGGAGTGCTGGCGCCCGAGCGGCTCACGAGCAAGCTCCACGGCGTATCATTCCATTCGGCGCTCCCTGCCGCGCAGCGACCCACCTCGCCTTACGAGATCCTCGACTGCCGATTGATCCTCGCGCTCGATGACTTCTCCGTGATTTTGGCCAAGTACGACGTCGTCGAAGTGGTGCACATGAGCGTGTATCGGCCGCCGTACGCGAGGACCTGGGCGGCAGGTCGAATCGGCAAGCAGCACGACGGCGCGCTCGCGATCGACGCCGGAAGCTTCATCAAGCGGGACGGCACTCTTCTACAGGTCGAGCGCGATTTCCACGGCGCGATCGGCGCGCCCACATGCGGCGCAGGCACAGGACCGAATCCGCCGACCGCAGAGGCGTTGCTGCTCCGCAAGATCGCGTGCGACGCGGCGACCGCGCACCTCTTCAACGTGGAGCTCACGCCCGACTACAACTGGCAGCACAGAAATCACTTTCACTTGGAAGTCACTCCGAGCGTGACTTGGTTCTTGGTGCATTGACCCGCGTGCGATCGAGTGTGACGCGGAAGTCTTCGGGCGGAGGCTCGACGAAGCGGACCTCTTGCTCTGTCGCGGGATGGATGAAGCCGAGCTCCGCCGCGTGCAGCATCAATCGTGGCGCCCTGATCTCCTCGCCTCGATAACCTCTTATGTAGACGCGGTCCCCGACGATCGGATGGCCGCTCTCGGCGAGGTGAATACGGATCTGGTGTGTGCGGCCGGTCTCGAGCGTGCACGCGACGAGCGTCGCGCCGTCCAGCGCCTCCACGGGCTCGACGTGAGTGATCGCGAGCTGAGCACCGGGCGGTGGCCGCGCGCCTTTGCTGCTGCCACGCAATCCGTCGCCCCGATTTTCTACGAGGTGCGTACGGAACGTCTGCTTGAGAACGACGCCGTGGACGATCGCGAGGTAGCGCCGGTGCACCGTATGCGCGCGAAACTGCGCCGACAGGCTCTGCTTGGCGAGCCACGTTCGTGTGAACACCAAGATGCCGCTCGTCTCTTTGTCGATGCGATGAACCACGCCCAAAGGCGCCACTCCGCCGCGCGATGATTGACGTGTCAACTGTTCCCGCACGCGACGTTCGAGGTTGTCCGTCTCTTCCTCTCCATACGGCACGGTCGAGAGTCCTGCTGGCTTGCGCACGACGACGACGTGCGCGTCGAGGTGGACGATGGACTCCGCGGCCAGGCGGGCGGGCCGAGGTTTGGGCGCGGTCATCTTGAGCTCGACCACCGCGTCAGGCCTCGCCCAGGACGTCGTCTGCGTGATCGGTTGGCCGTCGACGAAAATCTTCCCCTCCTCGATCATCGCTCGCGCGCGGCCCCAAGAGAGGGTGAATTGTGCCCGCACGCGCGCGTCGAGCATCTGAGGCGCGGGCAGGATCGGGCGATTTTCAGGCGGATCCGAGCCCTCCGGTGGAGGCGTAGGCGGCGCGTCTAGATGCTTGGCCGTACGCACCGGCGGGCTTGCCTTGCGGCGCCGCTTGCCGTTTTCTGCGGATCTCTTCACCAACTCCTCATTTCCGATTACCCTAACCTTCTGTGTGCCGGTCCGTACTCTCGTCCGTTCGAGCAGTGCGTCTCCGGGCGATTGTAGTGCCCCATCGGGGAGCCCACGCAACAGGCGTGGCTCACGTTCCTGCCAGGAGCCCAAGTGTCGAAGACTCTACTTGCTGTCGATGACAGCGCCACGATGCGCAAAGTCATGGAGATCACCTTCAGCGGTGAAGACTTCAACGTCCTGACGTCTGGCGACAAGGACGGAGCGCTCAACCAACTCGGTGAGAACCCGTCAGTCGTGCTGGTGGACGCCGCTCTCGACAGCGATGGATATGCGCTGGCGAAGGAGATCCGCAAGCGTCTGCCGAACGCCGTGCTGCTGTTGCTCGCAAGCCGCTACGCGCCCTACGACCAAGCCAAGGGCAAAGACGCTGGCGCCGACGACTTCATGGACAAGCCGTTCGACACGCAGCAGATGATCGACAAAGTGAAGAAGCTGATGTCGACGAAGGCTGACTCTCCGCCCGTCGCCGCGCCTCCGCCCGTCGCCGCGCCTCCGCCGGTCGCCCCGCCTCCGCCTGCCAACGCGATGCCGCGGTTGACCGCGAACGCATCTCCGCCTGCTCCGCCGGTCGCCGCTGCTCCGCCCAAGTTCCAGCCCGGCCAGCAGCCGTCGCGCTCTGCCACGCTCATGTTCCCGCTCGGAGTCCCGCCGGAAGCTGGAGCGCCGCCGCCCGCCGCGGCTGCTCCAACACCGCCAACTCCCGTCGAAGCCAAGCCCGTCGCTCCGCCGCCGGTCGCGCCACCACGCGCGGGTGTGCCGACGCCCGCTGCGCACGCCGCGCCGACCATCAACGCTGCGGTCAACGGTCACCTTGCGGGCAAGCTGGGTGAACTCGGTCTCTCGCAAGCACAAGCCGACGCCGTGCTCGCGCTCTCTCGCGAGGTCGTGGAGCGAGTCGTCTGGGAGGTTGTCCCGCAGCTCGCGGAGACCATCATCAGAGAAGAGATCGCCCGGCTCACCAAAGAAGGCTGACTTGTCGCCGCCTACGGCGGACGACAACGCTTGGTGGCGGCTTCGCCTCCTCAATTTAGCCGTGCGTGCGTACGCGTGCGGCGGCCTCTGCCTCTTGTTTGGTCTTGGCTGCGCAGACGCGCCGAGCGTCGCGGTCATTGATGCATCAACTGTTGATGTATCACCTGATACGCGCCCGGACGTGGTCCAACCCGACTCTGGACCGTGCAACGCGCTCACGCTCGACGCGCCGCCGATAACCGATCACGCGCTCTACGACGCGAGCGCGGCAGCTCCCGCGGGCGGAACCATTGACCCTGGGCGATACTGGCTCGTCGACGTCTCGGTGTACGTCGCGCCCGACGCGTCCACACCTCCCCTGCCCTCGCGCCGCGAGGTCCACGAGTTCGCGGCGGACGGCACCTGGCAATACGTCGACACGAGCGCACGTCTGACGTTGGTCGCGGCACCTTCGGGCACGACACTGCAACGACGCGTGCTCTGCCCCGCTGATGTGGTCGCGAGGGACTCTGCGTACTCCGCGGGTGATGGCGGCCTTCAGTTGTTCGACTACGCGAAGGGCGTCACGACGGTATTTTCGCTCGCACGGCAGTGAAGCGCGACTCGCCGCGTCCGTGGTAAACGCGAGGCATCATGAGCGAGCGTCCTGATCTGCTGAAGCCCTACGACCCGGCCTTGGTCGAGTCACGCTGGTACGACCACTGGGACCAATGCGGCGTCTTCGAGGCGAAGGACGATCCGAACAGCGAGCGACCCGTCTACGTGATCCCGATGCCGCCGCCGAACGTGACCGGCAGCTTGCACATGGGTCATGCGCAGCGTTGGAC
>JANYHY010000239.1 GCA_025362165.1 Myxococcales bacterium
TCTCGAGAGCTCGCCGATGACGAACATCGACGTGCTGCCGACGATGCTCGATCTCATGGGCCTCTGGGACGAACCCACGCTCGCGCCGTTCCGCAGCAAGATGCCAGGGGAAAGCTTGCTGCGCGGTGGCAGCCACGATCAGCTGTTGCCGCTCTCCAACTGCACGGAGCTGTGGGCGTGCGCGTTCAAGAACTGGGGAGCGATGAAGGGCACTCGCAAGCTCATCGCGCACCAAGGCGATCGCGCGTGGGGTTGCTACGACGTCGCCACGGATCCCGAAGAGAAGGAAGACCTCGGCGTCGCCGCGTGCGGCCCAGACCTGCTGAACCTCGCAGAGGGCAACGGACGCGGCCGCCCGTTCTGACTGCCCGTTTGACTCGCCGTTCTGGACTCGTTCTGGTCACGTTCTGGCCACAGAGGACGACCAACTCGTGCTTGAATGCGCGCCATGACGGATTACCGGGGAACACCCGCGAAGTGCCCTGCTTGTGGCACGGTGATGGAAGAGCGCGGCGCGGCGGACGTGATGGTCGACGTCTGCCCTACGTGCCGCGGCTTGTGGATCGACTGGTTCGACGGAGACACAGTGGATGTCGCGATGAAAGCGGCTCCCTTGTCTGTGCGTGCGCCAGTCGCGATCGATCCTAGCAAGACGTTCTGCCCTCGCGACCAGCAGCCGCTGATGTTCAGCAACCACGCGATCCACGAGCACGCGGTGGGTCCGATCACCGAGCACGGACCGTTGCTGCTTCGGTGCGGCGAGTGCGGCGGCTCTTTCGTTCCGCGCACCGTCTTCGACGAGCTGCTCGAGCTCGCGATGCATCCGCAGGACGAAGCAGAGCCCGACTCGCCATTGGGAAAGCTCCTCGCTGCGCTCAAACGCATCTTCGCGCCCACCGCAGCGAAATAAAGAGCACATCGTGCGCTATCCTCCCCGCGTGCGTCGCGCGAGACTCCTCTCTTTCGTCGGCATCTCGGCCTCCGCGGTGGCCTGTTCGTTGATCACCGATCTGGACGGGCTCAAGTCTGGAGTCGACGCGAGCACGAGCGACGCGTCGGACGCGAGCCCTCCGATGGACGCTCGCGCGGACGCGAGAGACGCGACCGCGCCGCTGGACTCGGCGATGTTCTGCATGACCCGAGACGCAGACTTCTGCGCAGACTTCGACGAGTCGGCCAACCTGCAGACGGGTTGGGACAACTACCTCAGCTACGGCGGCCCGGCGCTGACAGAGACGACGGCGCAGTTCGTCTCCGCTCCGCGCGCGATCCACGCGGGCATCGCTACCTCCGTCGCCGACGCCGGCTTCCTCAAGGTGTACTCCAACCTCGCCAAAGGCTTTCCGCTCGGCAGCAAGACGCATGTGCGCATCGAAGCGGACGTGCGCTTCGAGTCAGCGACGTACTCGCCGAGCGACTACACGCAATACTTCAGCTGGGTCGCGCAGAGCACGATGGGCGGAACGACGGTCGGCGTCACTGGCGTGGTGCGCACTGGATCGAACGGAACCGATGGTTGGGCGATCGCGGTCGCGACGACTGGGCCCATCGCTTACTTTCCGATGACGACACCTCCACCCGAGAACAAGTGGACTCACATGGTCGTGGACGTGGTGCTCGGCACGAGCGGCTCGGTCGCTGCCTCGTTCGACGGCAAGACCGCGCTCAACCCCGCCAACGTTGGCACCGCCACGAGTACGCCGACTTACGTTGGAGTCGTCGTCGGTTACGCTTCACCGAGCGGAAACTCTCCGGCCGTCGGGATGACTTGCGACAACGTGGTCGTCACACTCTTGCCCTGAGTCACGCCGTCGTACCGCTTCAGAACTCGAAGGTTCTGTCGGCCAGCACCCTGCTAGCATGGGCAACGGCGATAGGAGCTTACGATGGTTGACTACGCAACGAGTGCAGGTCCTCGAGGTCAGCTGGGGCACCCAGGTCGACACCACGTACCTCGGCAAGCTCGCCGACTTCTACAAGATGATCACCGTGAGTCCGTGGATCGACTCACTCACCGAGTACGACACGGTCGTCATGCTCGAACTTCGGCGCGTACCACAGCACGTTGCAATACAAGGGCAAGACCATCCCTTATGGTGTGCACCCATACTGCGGCTATGGGTTCGATACCGCGACGGAGATTCACTCACACGAGTTGGTCGAGGCGATCACTGACACGGAGATAGGTGTCGGCATCAACCCGCAGACGGGGCGTCCTGCAGCATGGGTCGAAGGCAACGGCGGCCAAGAGTCCGGCGATCTTTGCAACTTCGTCTCCGCTTCGCTGAATGGCTACACGGTGCAGAAGTGGTGGTCCAATTACGCAAAGGCCTGCGTAACTTCCATCCCGATCTGTGATGGATCGCTCGTCGTGCCCGCTTGCAGACAGTGCAACAAGTATGACTCCGGTAATGCGTGCAATGGGTCGACTCCCGCTTGCGCGCTCTCCGGCAATGCCCAAGGGCGCTGTGTGGCGTGCTCCTCGAGCTACGCGGACAAATGCACAGGCAGCACTGCCGTCTGCGACGACATGACCAACACCTGTGTGGGGTGCCTCGTGAGCGCGGACTGCTCGGGCATGACACCCGTGTGCGAGACCGCGAAGAAGACGTGTCGCGGGTGCACGCAAGACAGCGAATGCGGAGCAGGTTTCTGCGACGTCTCTGCAGACGCCTCGAAGGGTAGCTGCGTCTCTTGCAACAGCGACTCGCAGTGCGACGCCGGACTCGTCTGCAGCAACTCCACTCACGCGTGCGTGAAGCCGTTAGTGCCCGACGCGGGCGCACCCGACGCTAGCGCCCCTACGGACGTGACACCGGCCGACCAAGGCGGATGCGCGATTGGCCCACAATCCAGCCCGACGAGCGCGTTCGCACTGCTGTTGTTCGCGATGACTTTTCGGAAGCGCAAGAGTGGTAAACGATGAGAGGCATAACCATCGCCGCGGCGATGTCAGCGCTCTCGATCGCTTGCGGCTCCGACCCCGTGAGCCCGCCGTTGGACGCAGGCCAAGCCGACGTGGAGCAGCCTGACACGAGCGATCCGCCCGACGCTGCGCCTCCCGAGTATTGCCCTGCGGGCTACACGCTCACGCCGTTCTTGTCGCAGACGGCAACGACGCACGCCTATGCACATGCAGAGAACGTCATTGATACAACCAAGGACTATGTGGCAGTGCTGGAGACCAGCGCGGGTCGGATCGTCTGGCAGTTTCACACCAAGACGGCGCCTCTCGCCACCAACTCATTCGTATTCCTCGCGCTCCATCACTTCTTCGATGGCATCGCGTTTCATCGTGTCATCGCGAACTTCGTCGCGCAGGGCGGCGACCCCAATACGCTTGCCTCGGACCGTAAGACTTGGGGCACAGGGGGGCCTGGCTACATCTTCGGTGATGAGATCGTGCCACCACCCTCCTATGGCAAGGCCGCAGTGGCGATGGCGAACAACGGGCCCAACACCAGCGGGTCTCAGTTCTTCATTACACTCGCCGACCTCACGGCAAAACTGAGCCCTAGTTACACACTCTTTGGAGAGGTGACGGAGGGCGCGAGCGTCTTGCCGAATATCGCCGTGAGCGCAGGCTCGCAGCCGCCAACCACTCCCACCATCATGACGGACGTCCACATTTGCCAAAAATGATGGCGGACGCGCTCTACTTCCAACGCCTCCAACTACTCACAGTGGTACGACTGGCGGCCATGCCGCTCAGCGAAGATGCCTTCACCGCGTTGGTCGATGCCGGATGCACCGCATGCACAAGCAAGAAGCTCGTGATCGAGTCCATCGTCGTGCAGACCTTGCCGCTTCTCGGAGGGGAACCCTTCGGCCCTTCGTCCTGGGGCTACAAGGGAGAGGATCTCGTGCGCGGCACGTACCGCATCGCCTGCGAAAGCTGCAAGAAGGAGCTCTTCACCGCGAGCGCGTGTCTACGGTGCGACGCCGCGGGCGGCGTGGCGCGGGCCCTCGAGCAGGAGAACACGTTTCCTCTTCCCGCTGCGTGCGCGGGCTGCAACAGCGAGCTCCTCACCGCCACGGCCTACGTCCCTGCGGTCGTCCTCTATGAAGGCAAGCGCGCCAACAAGGCCCGCACCCAGACTACGCCCGAAGACCCGGGCTTTCATGCGATACGTGTAGAGTGCAAGCGTTGCCGCGACGTGCTCGAGCGGCGCAACCCGTGCCCCTTGTGTGCCTAAGAGTACTTGTCACGCTGGTTTGGCCCCCGCCCAGTCCAATGCAGTCTCAGCGCACTTGCAGGGCGATTCGTTTGCCCGTTGCTGCGACGAGGCGGCGGATGTCTGCGGGGTCGGTGGTGACGATATCGCCGCCGGTCCTGGCCGCGAGCTCGACGACGGATGCGTCCACGACGTCGGACGTTCTTGCCTTGCCGAGCAACGCGCCCGCCCGATGCGCGGCGCTCTCGTCGAAGCGCGCGATCTCACAGCCCCGAAGAAACCGACGGAGCTGCACCTGACGCTCCGATCGGCTCGCCTGGGCCACCACCGTGGCCGGAACAAGCGGCACCAGACCTGCCTGGAGTCGAACGCAATGCTCCGCCCACGTGGCGCGTTCGCTGCGGTCGGCGGCGATGAGCACCCCCGTGTCGTAGACGGTGACCGTCATCGGCGGCGTGGGCGCGAGCCAAACACGCGTTCCCGCGCACGCGCTAGCTCTTCGTTGGAGAGCTCGCCGTGTTCGGCCTCCCACTCCGCGATCGCCGCGAAACCATCCCGAACGAGTAGCGCGCGCCTCGCGGCGTCCGTCATCCAAGCCGAAATGCTCTTATGCTCACGCGTCGCGGCGCGCACGACCTTGGCGTGAACGTCCGAGTCGACGGTGATGGCGAGCTTGATGGCCGGTGAAGCGCGCGACATGCCCAAACAATACTACCGTGGTGGTATCGAGCAAGCGGCATGTTCGGTGATTGCCTTCGCCCTTTGGGCTCAGTTCTCACGTCAAGCGGCTCAAGTCCTTCGGCGTTGCCTGCGGACTTGGCACGGCATGTTCGCTCGCCGCGACTAGCGTGATTCGTAGGTTTTTCTCGAGGGCAGCTCGAGGCACGTCAAGAAGCCGCCTTTGCCGCAGCCCGTGTCGGTGACGATCACGTTCTCGCCGACCCACATGTCGAGCGGATCTTCTGGAGTGAAGCTGCTGAGCTCTGGCGGCAAGTTGTCTGTCGAGGTGTGGCCGACGACGACGAGCTTGCCTCTGTACTCGAGGAAGAACTTCATCGTGCGCACCCAGAGGTTCATCGTCTGGTTGTCGCTGTCCTTCGGGTGCAACCAAACGGGCTCACCTTGCGAGCCGTCTGCGTTGGTCGGGTGCGTTTGGATTAGACCCGCGTGCACGTAGATCGCGTGAGCGTCTTCGTAGAAGAACGCGAGCGAGTTCATCCAGTCGACGACATCTGGCGGAAAGAACGCACCCGTACGCAGGTCATCGAGCTCCGTGCGCGTCGCGAGATCGCCGTCCTTGTAGGGAAGACCGCGGAAGCTCCGCAGCGCGGCGAGGCAGCCATTGCCCGGCGGCAACACGAACTCGGGCCAGCCGCCGTTGATCACACGCAACCAGCCGTCCTCGTGATTGCCCCGGAGCGCGACGATCTTCGCGGGGGCGCGCTTTTGCACCTCACGCACGGTGTCGACGACCTCTTTGGAGCGCGGGCCGCGATCGATGTAGTCCCCCAAGAAGACGATCGTGTCTTGATCGTCGATGGCCGGGATCCTCATGAGGACCGTCTGCAGCGCGACGATGTCTCCATGGATGTCGCCGATGGCGAAAGTTCGTCCAGCCATCTACGGCGTAGTCTCGCCGACCTCTTCGTCGCGCGCAAGAGTGGTATCGTCCCCTGCATGCGAGTCTTGCGGAGCCGCAAGGTGGTGGTGCCCCAAGGCCCGCTCGCCGCCACAGTGCACTTGGAGGGAGAGCGCATCGCCCGCGTGAGTGGGTGGGACGACGTCCCCGAAGGCGCAGAGCTCATCGACTACGGCGAGACGGCTATCTTGCCAGGGATAGTGGATGCGCACGTCCACATCAACGAGCCAGGACGCACCGAGTGGGAGGGCTTTCTCACCGCGACACGCGCCGCCGCGAAGGGTGGAGTCACCACGATCGTCGACATGCCGCTCAACAGCATCCC
>JANYHY010000264.1 GCA_025362165.1 Myxococcales bacterium
GATCGTCGTTCCGGGCCTTGCGAAGCAGGCGCCTGTCCCGTCCGTGAGCGCAGTGAACGCCAGTGCCCCACCAAGCGTGTCGGCTTCCGTCGCCGTGAGCGCGCCAGTCCCGCCCGCCACCGCGCCGTCGACGCTCACCTCCGCGAGCGCCGTCCCTTCGAGCTCGGCCCTCCGCATAGCGACCGTGAAATTGCCTAGCGTGAAGACCTCGACTGCGGCGAGTATCACTTCACCCGCTTCATCCACCGCTCACCCTGGAGGCGTCGTTGACAAGCCACCGTTCTAGCCACGCTCTCTTCGCCTTCGCGCTCGCCGTCGTCCCGTCGCTCGCGCTCGCGGACGACGATCCGCAAACGGTCGAGGCGCGCGCGGTGTTCGTTCATGGGAGCGAGCTCGTGCATGAAGCGAAGTGGGCGGAGGGGCTCGCCGCGTTCGAGCAGTCGGCCAAGCTCAAGCCGCACGCGATCACGACCTACAACGTCGGCGCGTGCCAGCGCGCGCTCGGACGCTACGCGGAGGCGCGCAAGACGCTCCATGCTGCACTTGCACAAAACGACGCTAACGGCGGGCAGCAGCTCGCGGACGCCCTGGTCACCGAGACGAAGGGCTACCTCGATCAAATCGAGAAGCTACTGGCGACGATGGACGTCACGCTCGACCCAGGCTCGGCCGCGATCACCGTGGACGGCAGGCCGTTGGAGGTGGACACCGCGACTCATGCGCTCATCGCCGACGTTCGTCCACCCGGCGCTGGCGAGACACCGCCGTCGCCGACCTTCAAGATGGTGCTCGACCCTGGAGTTCACGTGATCACGCTCTCGCGCAAGGGCTACTCCGACGCAGTGATCAACAAGACGCTCGCGCCCGGCTCGTCCACCGTGATGGTCATGGCGCTCGACAAGCTCCCCGCGACCTTCCACATCGAGGCCGATCAGCCGAGCTCGATCGTGAAGTTCGCAGGCGCGGACGTTGGGATGGCCCCCATCGACGTCTCGCGTCCCGGCGGCACATACAAGGTCGCCGTGTTGAAATCGGGGTTCGTCACGTACGAGACGACGGTCGTCGGACAACCTGGCGAAGCGGTCGACCTGCGCGCAAAGCTCCCGCCAGAGAAGCCCTCCGTCCTGTCGCGTTGGTGGTTCTGGACGATCGCGGGCGTCGTCGTCGCGGGCGCGGCGACCGGGACCTACTTCATCGTGCAAGCCAACCAGACACCAACGCGCCCACCGCTCAGCGGCGGCGGTCTCGGCTGGTCCGTGCAGGTCCCTTAGCGCGACTTGTGCACTGCAAGATGATATTGTCGCAGTAATCAGCGCCAATGTAGAACTTCACCCTTGCAGTTGTTGCACTGCAATATAGGGTGTCGACCACGATGCTCAGTCAGAACGCGCAGAAGCGACTCATCGAGCCGCGCGAAGTCGGCGAGTGCATCGTGTTCTTGTTCTCGAACGCCGCAGCGTCGATCACGGACACCGCCTTCCCGATGGACTCCGGCTGGCTAGCCCACTGAGAGGCGCTGCTTCCTAGAGGGGAATGGATCGCAAGCTCGTCACGCTCGCCGCGATATCGATGTAGACGAGCTGCGTCGTGCCGAGCGCAGTCCATTGCACGGCGTGCACGTTGCAAACAGCTGCAGTGGGCACGCCACCGCCGACGTCTGCTTTGTAGATCGCCGAGACGTCGGTGTCTTGTTGCGGTGCAAAAGAAGGCATCGCCCAATAGCTCGCCCCCGAGATCGGCGACGGCATGAACGACGACACGTTGTGGTCGACCAACGTCGAGTCGAACACGGCGCCTTTTGGGGCTCCCATCGAGTCGATGCGATCGATGCTGGACCCTTCGTCGCACAGGAAGCCGCCTGAATACGCGCGGAGCTCTTTGTAGCCGAGGAGCCCTGCTTTGCACGTGGCCGAGCCCAGTCGCGTCGCGCTCGGAGTGGAGGCGGCGCTCGACACGGAGAAGATGGCGCCGTCCTGCTCGGTGTAATAGACGGTGTCGTTGACGAGCTCCTCCATGTAGAGCCCCTTCATGAGCGTCGGGCGTCCAGAGAACTGCGCGATGACGGTCTTTTGCCCGCTCACGAGGTTCACGCGATCGATCTCGCCGGCTGCAGCGACGAACACGTCGTCGCCCTTGCGACCGAACACGCGGCAGTTGCCGCAATCCTGGGACTGGATCGTCTCGCCGCCGATCGGGATCTCGGCGCCGACGTCCGTTCCCGCGCCTCCGGCGATGGGTGCACGATACAAGTGAACGACCTTCGTCGTCGGCGCGTCTTGCAAATAGAGAATGTCTGCGCCGAGCGCCGTGGCCGAGTAGACGTAGCCCGTAGGCGTCACGGCGGGCGCGGGAGCGGAGTCGGTCACCTTCATATGCATGATGACGCCCGTCTTCGACGCGAACATCGTCGCGGCGCCTTGCGAGGCGTCGACCCAGAAGATGTCATCCCCGACGACGCTCGGCTCACCGCGCTTGATGTCGGAGGAGAAGTCCGCGACGAGCACGTTTGGCTTCACAGTCGACGTGCATACAGGCGGATTTTGACCGCCGTCCGACGACTTGTTGGAGACGGCCGAGCAGCCGACGAGCACGAGCAAGGTGAAAGAGCGATTCATGCGAGCGGTATACTCGACACCGAGACCAGGGCCCAACTTGTCGCCCTATTGGGCGGATCGGCTTCTAACTCGACGCGAGCAGCGCGGCTCCGAGCACTGCGGCGCACACGGTCTCGGTGCGCAAGATCAGCTCGCCGAGGTTGACGATCGAGAACCCCTGCGCGCGCGCAAGCTCGACTTCGCTCGGCTCGAGGCCGCCTTCGGAACCGACAGCGAAGACGAGGGAGGCGGCTGACAGAGCGGACGCGAGCACGCGCGTAGGAGCCTCTTCGTACAGGCAGAATTTCGCGCCCGACGAGGCGCTCTTGCACGCGTCCTCCCATGACGTGATCGGAAGGATGTGAGGGACGTCGCCGCGACCGCATTGTCGCGCAGCCTCCGTGGCGATCCTCTCCCAACGCGCGACGCGAGAGGCCGCGCGCTCTTCGTCGAGGCGAACGACGCTCCGCGCGGAGTGCACGAATCGAATCGTGGTTGCGCCGAGCTCGGTCGCGTCTTGCACGATCGCGTCCGCCTTGTCTCCCTTCGGCAGCGCGTGGATCCAAGTGATGTTGCGCCGCGCCATTTTGGAGGCAGGTCGTAGGCGGCCGACCTCGACTTGCAGCGGGGAAGTGCTGATGACCTTCGCGTCTGCCTCGTTGTGCGCTGCACCATCGAAGAGGAGCAGCGTGTCGCCGATCTGGAGTCGATGCACGAGGACGACATAGCGCGTGGCGTCTTCGTCTAGCGTCACGCGCCCCTCCGCGAGCCGGCGCACGGGCACACGCAGCACGCTCATTTCTTCGCGGGCAGCTCGAACGCGAGGCCGACCCAGTCGCCTTTTTGCATCGCGTGTGCGAGCTTGGTGCCCTTCAAGAAGGCGGCCTCGACGTCGCGCATGCGCGTCTCGAGGATGCCGCTCAAGATCAACAGGGCGCCCTTGGCGCAGCGCTTTTGGAGGTCCTTCGCCATCCCGATGAGCGTGTCCGCTTCGATGTTCGCGACGACGACCGGGTACTCCTTGTCGAGCTTCTTGAGCGCGGTCGTGTCGAAGGTGCACTTGGGGGCGAGGCGATTGCGCTGCGCGTTCTCTTTGGCGACCTCGATCGCGTCTGCGTCGACGTCGATGCCGTGCACCTTGCTCGCGCCGAGCTTGAGCGCGACGAGCGAGAGGATGCCGCTGCCTGTTCCGACGTCGAGCACCGCCTTCCCCTTCAAGTCTGCGCGGCGTCGATAGAGGATCTGCGCGACGAGGGCTGTGGACTCGTGCAAGCCAGTGCCGAACGCGCGGCCAGGCTCGAGCACGAGCTTCTGCTGGTTCTTCGGCGGCTCGAACTTCTCCCACGGCGGAGCGATCCACATCTCCGGGCAGATCGGAAACGGCTTGAAATACGCCTTCCACGCGTCCCGCCACTCGTCCCCCACGAGCTCCTCGACGCGCGCGCCGACGAGCTTCGGCAGCTTGGCTTGCGCCTCCTTCGCGTCTGCTTCGTCCTTGAAGGAGGCGACCAGCGTGACCTTGCCGTTGATGCCTTTTTGAATCGTGCTGTCGTCGCGCTCTTCGATCCCCTTCGCGCCCATGTCAAAGAGGCGAGTGGAGAAATCCTCGACCTTCTCGGCGGGCACGTCGAGCGCGACGAAGTAGTAGCGCGGCTCCTTTTTGGTCATTCGGTGACGCTCACGCTCACCGTCGACTTGCTCGAACCTTTGAAGGCGCCAGCGGCCGCGAGGATGACAATGGTCGCGCCGGCTGCGACCACGACACCTCCAGTGATCGCGACGGGGAGGATCCAGCCGCGGCTCGGCTCGGGCACCGCGATGCGAAGGGGCGCAGCGGCGTCGCCGCGAGAGACGATCGGCAAACCGCCCTTGTCGAAGCCTTGGAAGTAGTACTCGACGATCGGCGGCTTCACGCTCGTCTTCGGGATGGTCCCTTTGGCTACGCCGGTCGCGAGGATCGCGTCGAGGTCGAGGAACTTGCCCTTGCTGCCCGCGCGAAAGAACAGCTTCACGCCGTAGACGCGTCCCTGAGGATCGTCGAGCTTGATCGAGAGCGGCACGTCCGTGTTGCGATCCACCTGCGACGGGGACACGTGCGCCATATCGACCTGCGCGGGCGGCGGCGCGGCGTCGGTCACCAAGCCGGGCTTGCCCTCTGCCTCCCACTTGGTCTTGATGCCTGCGAAGAAGTCACGGAAGCGCGGAGACTCGCTCGGCGGCAGTTGGTACGTCTCGTTCTGCGCGAGCAGACCGCGCACTGCGCTCTCCGCCTCATCCTTGCGATTGAGCGTGATGTAGTTGAGCGCGAGCAAGCGGTAGACCTCGAGCCGCTGCTCCTTCGTGTTGTTCGGTCGCACGAGCGCGGCGCTGAGCGTCTGGATCGACTCTTCGTACTGCTGGTCGTCGAACAGCGCGCGACCTCGCGCGATGAGATCCTGTTGCGGTGCAGCAGGCTTCGGCTGCGCGTAGACGGGATGGGCAGTGGTGAGGACCACCGAATGGACAGCGGCGAAGAGGGCCACGGGCAGCGCCAGCCGCGCGAAGGAACGCATGAACGCGAGGGTAAACCAGCCCAACGCGATAAGCGAGGGGAAGGAGGGGCACCTGTCGGCGGCAGGAAAAGCACCGCGCCGCTGCCGGTTTTGGCGACAGGTGGCGGGGGCAGGAGAAAGAGTTTCGCCGATTGAGAGGGGCTCGTAGGCGGCCGGGTTATGCCTCGTAGACTCTCTCGATCGGCGACGAGCTTTTGTATTCCAAGGTTTGTGCCATGGGAGTGAGCCTCGCGACGGGCTTCTTTTTGGCCTAATTGCGTTCGTGAGTGACCACTGGACAAATGAACTGTAACCTCCTGATCACACGGGAAGCGTGATGCAATCTACGCAAGGACGAACTGTGATCGTGGGGGACGCGCATGGATGTGCGTTCGAGGTCGAGGCGTTGTTGGATCGAATCCACTTCGGCTCGGGCGATCGTCTCGTCTTGGTTGGTGACCTTGTGGCGCGTGGGCCGGACTCGCTCGGTGTGCTGGACCTCGCGCGGCGCACGGGGGCGGTGATCGTGCGCGGCAATCACGAGCAGAAGCTCCTCGACTGGTACGCGGACGAAGAGATCACACTCGGTCGCGTGCACTCCGATCTGGCGCGCGCGTTGCGACCCGTGGACTGGACGTTGCTCGCGACGTCACCTCTCTACTTGGATTTGCCCGAGCACGGTCTCGTCGTCGTGCACGCCGGGGTTGAGCCTGGTGTCCCGCTCGATCAGCAACACCGACACACGCTGCTCACGATCCGCACCATCAAGGGTTCGCAGGGTCAGCGACTATGGGGAGAGGTGTACGCGGGTCCGCCGCACGTCGTGTTCGGCCACAACGCGCTGCCCGGTTTGCAATTGCATCCGTGGGCGACGGGCCTCGATACGGGCTGCGTCTACGGTGGTCGGCTCACGGCGATGGTCCTAAACGCGAACGAGAAGGTCCCGCGTTCGATCTTTCGTCGACAAGGCAAGCTCGTGTTTCAAGCGGCGAGACGCGTCTACTTCGACGCCGCTCGCAAGCGACGCGTGGCCTGAACACACATCACTCGAGCTTCGCTCGCTTCGGGATGACGACGATCCCATTGTCCGTGACGAAGAACCTCCGGCGATCCGCCTCGAGGTTGTAGCCAATCTCTGCGCCTGCAGGGATCTCTACGTCTTTGTCCACGATGCAGCGCTTGAGCTTGGCGTGGCGGGCGATCTTCACGCGCTCGAACAGCACGCACTCCTCGACCTCGCTGAACGAGTTGATGCGCACGCCGACGCTGACGACGCTCCGGTGCATGCGACCGCCAGAAATGATGGTCCCGTGGGAGACGAGCGAGTCCGTCGCGATCCCGACGCGCGCTTGCGCTTCTTCACGGAACACGAACTTCGCCGGCGG
>JANYHY010000295.1 GCA_025362165.1 Myxococcales bacterium
CCTCGTTCGCAACGTCTGCCACCGGGACATCAAGCCCGCGAACGTGCTCATCGGCCTACCCGATCCCGCGCTGCGCGGCAGCCAGCTCGAAGTGCGCCTCGCGGACTTCAACGTCGCCAAGCTCCACGACGACGAGACATCCGTGAAGATGACGCAGCTCAAGAGCGTGCCAGGGACGCTGTTTTTCCAGAGCCCCGAGCAAGAGACGAACATCATCGAGCTGCTCGTGAACGTCACTCAGGGTCTCGCCGAGGTGGAGTTCTTCGAAGACTTCTACATTCAGATCTCCAAGAACGACAGCTTCTCTCTCTTCAACCGCAACGACAGCTACAACGTCGTCTACGCCGATCGCGGCAAGAAGCGGCTGATGCTCAGTCAGCCGTACCGCGGCACCTCCGAGACGAACGTACGCGCTCGCATCCAGAAGAGCGTCGGGCGCCCCGCGGACATCTACTCGCTCGGCGCGATGTTCTATTATTTGATCAGCGGCGCGTACGCGAACCCGAAGACCCTCTACGACAACTTCCACAAGTTCATCGAGTTCGAGCGGCCGGACGAGACGAACACGATCGACGGGTATCTCGGGCACGAGTATTCGGTCATCAACTCGCTCCGCTCGCCCAAGGCAGACGGCGGCGTGGAGGTCGCGCCAGCGGATCGCTTCTTCAGCTACAAGCACTACCTGGATGGCAACGGCGAGCTCATCGATCCACACGTGATGAAGATCATCGCGCGCTGCATGATCCGCAACAAGCCGGACAGCTACTGCGCGGCGCACGATCTGGACACGCGTGGCATCAGCGAGCTCGTCCAAGACCTCATCGATCTCTACACGCTCTTCGGCGTCCACCCGGCCGCACGTCCCCCGCAGCTCGCCATGCGCGGCAGTCGCGCGCGTCCGACGGCGCTCGGCAGGTCACTCGATCGCGTCGGCTCGAGGCTCCGCTTCTTCTGGACATCCCTCATCGCGGCCATCCGCGGCCGTCGTTAGCGGCAACACTATCGAATGTTGTCCACGTTGTCTTCCCACCGCTGACCATCGAACGGCTTGATCGCGAATCGGCTCATCGCGTCTCCGTCCAAGCAGCGAACGTTCACGTCGTACTGCCCGGGGTGAGAGCGCGGCCGATAGAACGGGTGCATTCCGCACGTCTTGCAGAAGTGGTGCTTGGCGATCTTGGTGTTGAACTCGTACGTCGCGAGCGCGTCTCGTCCGGAGAGCAGCGTGAAGTCCTCCGCAGGCACGATGAGGTGCAAGAAGCCCTTCTTCTTGCAGATGGAACAATTGCAAAGGATGGCCTCGAGCGAGCGCACGACGACCTCGAAGCGA
Source organism: Myxococcales bacterium (assembly GCA_025362165.1). Taxonomy (GTDB): domain Bacteria; phylum Myxococcota_A; class Polyangia; order Polyangiales; family Polyangiaceae; genus JANYHY01. The sequence continues at coordinate 1,331 of JANYHY010000295.1, forward strand.
ACCGCTTCGCAATGACACCCGCCAAAGAGCCGCTCCATCACCGCGACAATCAGTGGCGTAGTGCTGCGCTGTCTGGCGTCTCTTCGGAGTGGTTCGGCTTGTAGCTGTGCGCCGCATCTGGGAACGCTCCGCTGCGGACTTGCTGCACGTAGTCGGCGACCGCGGCGACCGCGGAGTCTCCGAGCTCAGCGAAGCGCTTGGCGAACTTGGGAGTGTGACCGCGTGAGAGTCCGAGCAGGTCCGTACAGACGAGGACTTGTCCGTCGCATGCGTTGCCTGCGCCGATCCCGATCGTGGGGACACTGACGGCTGCGGTGATTTGCGCGGCGACGTCCGGAGGGATGGCTTCGAGCACGATGCAGAAGGCACCTGCGTCCTCGATCGCTTTTGCGTCTGCGATGAGCCGCGCTGCTGCGTCGTCTCCCCTGCCCTGGACCTTGAATCCGCCGAGCGCGTGAACGCTCTGGGGCAACAAGCCGACATGACCGACGACCGGGATGCCCGCGCGCGTGATGCGCAAGACGTGCTCGGCGAACGCCTCACCGCCCTCGAGCTTCACGCTCTCGAACGCGCCGTCCTTGAAGAGCTTGCCCGCGGACTCGACGGCCTGCGTAGGAGACACTTGATACGTCATGAATGGCATGTCGCCGGTGACGTGCGCCCGCGCGGTGCCGCGAGCGACGGCGCGGCCGTGATAGCAAATCTCGTCGAGCGTCACGGGGATGGTGTTGCTGAGGCCCTGCACGACCATGCCCAACGAGTCGCCGACCAAGATCATGTCCGCGCCGCCTTCGTCGATGAGCCTAGCCATCGTGAAGTCGTAGGCGGTGACCATCGCGATAGGAGGGGCTCCGAGGCTGCGCTTGCGCGCCAACAGCTCAGGGACAGTCACCTTCCGCATCGCGGAGTTCGTCGAGTTGTACATGGAACCTCGGGTCGCGGCCTCTTGGATGAGGTCCACGCCTATGTAGAAGGTAGCTTCGCGGGGTCGTGTCGGCAAGGGCTCACCTTTTTTGCGAGCGACTCGAAGAGTCGCCTTGGAGTTGCTAGGGTGTGCGCGCTGATGCGTCGCCTCCTCTCGTGCCTGGTTCTTGCGGTGGCTTGCGATCGCGCGCCGTCCATCGATCAAGCGAAAGAATGGACCGCGAAGGACCACGATAAGGCGGCGATGGCGGGTCGCCAAGGGATGCCGCCGAGCTCCGGGGGCAACCGCCCAAACAGCGACGAGATGCTGGTCGAGCTGACGTGGAACGAGAACTGCGAGTCTTGCCACGGGGCCGAGGGACGCGGTGACGGCCCGAACGGACGGCTCGTGAAGGCGCCGGATCTCACGCGCGCGGATTGGCAAGACAAGGTCACGGACGAGCAGATCGCCGACCAGATCAAGAACGGCAAAGGTCTGATGCCCAAATTCGACATCCCAGACGTGGCGGTGAAGGGCCTCGTCGCGCGCATTCGAGCCAGCAAACAATGAAGGCCGATCGCCGCGTGATCCTGCCGCTGTTCGCCGCCGTCACGCTCGGGCTCTATTTCTTCTTCGCGCCTCGACTCCCGAGAGAGCAAGTCGTCGAGGTCGTGCTTGGAGACGCAGCGCCCAAGGTGACGGAGGTCCGCCTCGCCTATGACGACTCATCGCACGATTGGTCGAGCGAGGTAGATTTGTCCTTCGAGGGCAAGCCCGCTCCACGCGTCGTGCACCACGAGTCGCAAATGCCGAACGGTGAATACAAGCTGACGATCGACGTCACGGGTCGTGATCGTGGCACGCACCTCGAGAGGAACGTAAAGCTTGCCGGCGGCACGACTTCGGTAGACGTGTCCGAGGCGATCATGACCGCTCTCGGACAAGGTGCCTCGCGGTGAGCGACGACGACGATCGCATCGAGACGCGCGCCGCTCCGGGCGTCCATCAAGGCGCGAGCCCGCTGCTGTTGCAGGTGCTCACGGGCTCCGCGAAGGGCCAAAACAAGC
>JANYHY010000305.1 GCA_025362165.1 Myxococcales bacterium
TGACGCTCGAGCCGAGTGAGTTGGGCGACCCTCATACCTATTTCAGCGCGCTGCACGACGCGTCGAATTGAGTTGCCATTCGCGCCCTCTCGTCGAATGGCGCGATCAGGGACCGCACACTCCAGGCTTGCCGCCGCCGCCGCAGATTTGGCCGTTCGAGCAGTTGCCGCACTGAATGACGTTGCCACAACCGTCGCCGCTCGCGCCGCAGTTGAAGCCCTGCGATTGGCAAGTAGCGGGCACGCAGCTGCCTGCGTCCGGAGTGCCGCATTGATAGGGCGCGTTGCCGCCGCAAGTGTCGGGCATCGTGCAACTGCCGCAATTGAGCGGCTGTCCGCAGCCGTCGCCCGCGGGCCCGCACGCGATGCTCTGCTGCTGGCAGGTGAGTGGAGTGCAATTGGCCGACACGTCGGGGATGCAATTGGCGACGTCGAATTGCATGAACTCGAGGTTCTTCTCTTGCGGCGTGAGCGGCTGTCCGTTGCATTCGGCGGGGAACGTCTGCCCGTTGGTCATCGCGCTCGCCACGTGGAAGGTGCTGTACACGACGCGCCCGCATTGGTTCTGCGGCGGCGCGGCAACAGGCGTGTTGAACGCGTATTGGAATGGCTGCTTTTGCCCGTTGAGATCCGACACGAAGAGCTGCGACGAGTTCGCGACCGAGTTGAGGTTGAAGCGCGGGTCGACGATCGCGAACTGGTTAGGACCGTTGAGCGCCCCCACCTTGTTCATCCACGTGGACATGGCCAGTCCGTTCGAGAATGAAGTGTTGATGAACCCAGTGCCGTTCGCGTTCCCCATTCCATTCATGTTGAACGAGGCGGTGTTGCTGAACGGGACTGCGTTGTACAGCCACTCATATCCATAGTGTGTAATGAATATTCGGCCACCTGAGCTCGAGTAGGCGACGAGGTTCTGTTGATCGCTGCCGGCCTTCGCGGTGGGCGCGCTCTCACAGGGTAAGAGCACGATGTCATACTTCGCGAGCGTGTTCGCACTGGATACGAGCTGGCCGATCTGCGGCGTGCCGTTGCCATCATTTGCGCCGGTGGAGCGATACATGTGCACGCGACCGTTGCCGTTTGGCTGCGTGAATTCCGCTTGATCGATCCCCATCTTCAAGAGCACGCACTCGAGCGCGTCCGCGTTGCCGGTGGCGATCGCCATCTGCGGGATGTCGCCCTCGCCGGCGTTGCGCGGCAATCGCGTGAGCGCGGTCGGCAGCGGCGCCGACTGGCATGCGTTCACGTTCGGGATCGTGACCTGCCTGCGCCACCTACCGAGCTGGATGACGAGCGGGATGTTGCTGCCCGCGGGGACGTTCGTGAGCGTGAAGGTGCCGTCGGCCGCGGTGGTCGTCGCGACGAGCGGCTCGCCCGTGACCTCCGCGCCGCAGTGATTGCACGCGACACCAGGCGTGAACGCTTTGACCGCAGCATTGGGGATATAGACGAGCGCATTATAGACGGGATCAGGACTGCCATACTTCGGGAGAGTGCCGGCGATGACGGTTCCGCTGATGCTCGTCGTCCCTGCGTCGCACACGACCTGCTGCTTGCAGAGGTTCGTGCACGGAAGCGAGTTGCCGCACTGACCGGGTCCCTTGGTGCCGCACGAGTCCGGATATTGACAGATGCCGCAGCTCAATGAGCCGCCGCAACCATCACCCGCCGCGCCGCAATTGAAGCCTAGACTCTGGCACGTCTTGGGCGTGCACGGCGGGCCGGCAGCGCACTTGCTGAAACCACCTGCGCCGCAAAGCTCGAGCGGCTGGCAGGGTCCGCAGTTGATGACGTTGCCGCAGCCGTCGCCGTTCCACCCGCAACTGTAGCCTTGATCGCCGCACGTCCGCGGGTTGCATGTGAGGATGGTCTCGTCTTGTGCATCTAGCCCGCCGTCGAAGTCTGCGTCGGCGTCCTCACCGGTGTCCACGCCTCCATCATCGAACGTCGTGTCTTGTGCCACGTCGAGCGAAGCGTCACCGAAGACGACACTGTCTGCTTCGAGGCCCGTGCGACTTCCGCACGCAGCGACGACTCCAGCCGCACAAAACAAAAGAGCGCCCCATCGCCAAGCATGCATGGGGAGATAGTACCTTGTTTATTACGTGGTGGCGCTAATCCCGAGCGTTTTAGAGTTCATTGCCCGTGGGGCACCAGTCAGCGTGGAAGGTTCCTTTGGCACTGCCCGAAGGGAACGTCACATCCATCGTTCCTTCGACCGCGACACCGGGCGTGTAACTGGTGAGCGTCACCGAACCCGAGGTGGCGCGGCTCTCGACGCTGCTGCCTCCTGTCGCGTAGTTCACTTCGACGACATTGGGCCCCGCTTTGGCGCTCGCGGGAACGGCCGAGCCCGTCGTCTTGGTGCCAACGATCATCTCGAGCACTTGAACTGGAGGGAGCTTGGGCAACCATCCAGAAGGCGAGAGATCCGTGCATTTCACGGGTCCAGAGAAGAAGTAGAGGAAGGGCCCGCCACCAGACTCGTTCGGATTGGCAGGCGCGCCTATCCAATACCCGTTGATGACGGGCTTGATGGGATCGGGGCCATACATGCCTGTGAGATTGGTCGTGACTCCGCTCGCGTCCGCGGGGCTGGACGTGTCCGCCACGGCATCGGAGCTGGCGCCATCCGAGCCCGCGTCGGGGGCGCTCGTGTTGTTGTTAGCCGACGAGCCGCAGCTCATCGTGAGTGAGAGACAGAGAGCGATGGATGCACGGCTGATCATGCGCAGCGGACTACTTCGATCGGGTCTGCGCCGCAACAGCACTCTCTATTACTGGCCTGTGAAGAACCTACTCATGTCCTTGTGGAACGCGAGGCGCGACTGCTCCCATACGTAGAACATGTGGCCGCCCTGATAGTGTTTCATCACGAGTTTTTCTCGCTGACTTGGCTGCAATCGCATCAACTTGCTCTGTCGCTCCGCCGAGTAATAGGGAGTCACCAGATCATACAGCCCGTGCGTGATGAACACTCGCATGTGCGGATTGAGCGCCATTCCATAGCGCAAATCGTCGGTCGCTCCGACCTGCAGCTCGAACGCGTGCTTGCGTCCGTCGAGCTTCCAGGTCTGGTTGACTTCGAAGTTCAATAATCGGTAGTCGCGCTCCGTCTCCAGCCCGAGACCTTCGCGCAGGTGCGAGTTGATGCCGCTGGTGAACGCGCGCTCCACTGCGTAGAGCGTCGGGTCTGCGCCTTGGAAGGCCTCGCGATCCGGGAAGGGATCGATCGCGACCGCGCTCGCGTCATAGAGGCCGCAGACCTTCCGCTCTGTGCGGAGGAGCTCACGCACGAAGGCGTCGCGAGAGACTCGTCCGCCGCGGTCGAACACGAACTGCTCGGACACTCCGAGAAACGCGGCCGCCTTCGAGCACGTCGCGCGATATTCTGCTTCGGGGATCGACTCTCCGCGCACGAGCAGGCTCACGAGCTCTGTCGACGCGAACGCTTCAACCTGGGCGCGCGCAGCGTCGAGCGCAGCGCCTTTGGAGAGAGCGCGCGACCTGCCGTGGTGGAGCGCTGCGAGGGCCATGGATGGGAACACGTCGACCCACTGCAAGACGTCATAGTCGGACCCATCGAGCAGCCCGATCTCGAGCGCAGGCGAGATGAGGATCGCTCCAGACAACCCAACACCGAAACCCTGTTGCAGCGAGCGCGCGAGCTTGGCCACGCGAAACCCGCCGTAGCTCTCACCGGCGATGAACACAGGCCGAGACCACGAGTGGAACTTGGACAAGAACTTCGTGATCAGCTCGCCGATGGACTCGAGATCACGACTGAGCTTGTAGAAGTCCTTGTCCCCATTTTCCTCTTTGGGGCCCACTGCACTATCTGCCGGTTTGTCTTTGCCCTTCTCCAGGTCCTCGATCACACGGCTGAAGCCAGTGCCAATGGGATCGATGAACACGAGATCCGTGAAGGCGAGCCAGCTCTCCGTGTTGTCCACGAGTCGCGCGGGCGGCTTGGGCAGGGAGCCATCAGCGTTGAACGACACTCGCTTGGGCCCGAGAGCGCCGACATGCAAGTACGCCGACGCGGCGCCAGGTCCTCCATTGAAGACGAACGTGATCGGTCGATCATCGCGAACAGCGCCGAGCAGGCTGTAATGCACGTAGAACATCTCGGCGAGCGGCTTGTCGTTCTTGCGCAGGACGAGCCAATCGGTGCTCGCTTGATAGCGCAAGTGTTCCCCGCCGACTTGGAGCTCGAGCTCTCGCGAGCTGCCCTTCGGCGGTGTGGCGGGGCTCGTGGTGTCCTTGGATTTATCGTCCATCCAAGAAGATCTATCGCCCCTATGGTCCGAGCACCAGACAGCAGAGCACCCTCAAGTAATCGCTGCGACCACCGCCGCTGAGACCGTGCCCAAGAACGTCAACATCATCGCTACGGATACTTGGATTGGATAACGGTCAATCGTCTTCATCGCGATTCCGCCGATGCGCTTGGCGAACGTGATGTGACACTGAATCGGCACGATGCCTTGCGCGCGCAATTGGAGGCGCTCGATCATCGCGTCCACCGATTGATATCGCTCCGCCGGATCTTTGCTCAAGCCTGCCTTCAAGTACCAAGTCAGATCCATCGGCGTCGAGCGTTGGTGCGCGTGACTCACGAGCCCAGCTATCGGGAACTCTCTGTGTTGAACGGCGTCCAGCATCGTCTCGAGCGTGTGGCAGTCTTCGAGCGGGTGCTTCAACGTGAGCAACTCGTAGAGCATCACGCAGAGCGAGTAGATGTCACTGCGCTCAGTGGCCTCTTCGCCGCGCGCTTGCTCGGGAGACATGTACGCGGGAGTGCCGAGGAGCGCGCCAGCGGCAGTCTGGTGCAAGCGCGTGGTGTCCTGTCCAAGCGCTCTCGTCGCGAGAGTGGCGGGGAGCTCTGCGGCTCCTACTCGTTTGGCCAATCCCCAATCCATCACCATCACTTGTCCGTGCTCGCCGACCATCACGTTCGCAGGCTTGATGTCGCGGTGCACGAAGCCGCGCGAGTGCGCATGACTGATGGCCTCGAGCACGCCCAAGAACACGCGCATGCGCTCTTCGACGCCGTATTTCTCGTGAGTAGCGCGATCGCCCGCGGCCAGCCTGGCGATGATCTCTTCGAGCGTCTCGCCTTGCATGTACTTCATCACGAAGAAGTAATCACCGCGCTCGTCCACTCCGACGTCGTGAATGGGGACGATGTTCGCGTGCTCGAGCTGTCCGATGGTGCGTATCTCTTCGACGAAGCGCAGGAGCGTCGACGGGCTCTTCACCTCGCTCCTGATCCTCTTGATCGCAACGGGCCGCGCGATGTCATTGTCCATCGCGCGAACCACCTCGCCGACGCCACCCTCGCCGAGCAGCTTGTCGGTGACGTAGCGCTCCCGCGTGTCGAGGACGATCGCCGGCGCTCCCGCGGTCACTTCGACTCGAGGGAGCACTGTGGTTCGCACGACTGAGGTGGTGGTGCCGACCATGGAAGACGGCGCGCCTTCTGCGGCGAGCGTGACCGTCAACGCCGAGTGCTGCTCCGGCGACACGAACGTGTGATCAAGCTCGCCGACCATGTTATTTGCCTCCCGCTTTGGCGATGTACGGGGCGGCCTCTTTCAAGACGCGCGCGATCGACGGGCGCTCTGCGAGGCGACCGACATAGCGCGCGAGCTCGGGGTGGTCGTCGAGCGGCACCGCCATCTTCGAATAGAACAGCCCGATGGCCGAGCAGTCCGCGAGACTGAACGCGTCGCCGAGCGCCCATGTGTTCTTCGCGAAGTGGCGATTGAGATAGTCGTAGGTCGTGCGCAGCGTCTTGTTCGCGCCCTCGAGCCGTCGCACCTCGCGAGCGTTCGGATTCTCCGGCGGAACGCCAGGGCGATCACCCGCGAAGAAGATCCGCAGGAACGCCTCAGTGATGTACAGATCGAACTGGCGATCCATGAAGCGCGTGCGGCGCGCGAGGTCTTTGTCGGTGTCCGAGATCAGGCGCGTGCCCGTGTCGAACTTCTGGTCGGCATACTCCAAGATGGTCGTCGACTCGGGGATCAAGTAGCCGTCGTCGAGCGCGAGCAGCGGAACCTTGCCGAGCGGATAGACCTTCGCGTAGGCGGCGCGCGCCTCGGCGTCGCCCAGGTTCACGATCTCAGGCGTGAACTTCACCTCTTTCTCGTAGAGGCCCACGAGCGTCTTCTGCGAATACGGCGACAGATAGTTCAAATAGAGCTTCATCAGGGAGTCCCTCCAGAACGCGGCTCTGAATCACCGCGCCCCTCATCGTCTCGCGAGTCGTCAACTCGTTACACTTCAGGTGACGATTCAGTCCGTATCTCGCTTTCGCTTTCCGTTACCCTCGGCAAACGCATGGTGGACGATGTGGTCGCGCAGCTCCGAGCGGGTGACGACGTCGCATTCACCAAGCTCGTCGCCGAGCATCACAAAGGTTTGGTGCGACTGGCTCGCACGTTCGTCGGGAGCCAATCAGCCGCCGAGGAGGTGGCGCAAGAGACGTGGGTCGCCGTGTTGGACGGCATCGGCGGCTTCGAGGAGCGCTCGTCGATCAAGACATGGCTCTTTCGGATCCTCGTCAATCGCGCCAAAACCAGGGCTAAAAAGCAGGGCCGCGAGATCCCCTTCGACGTACAAGAAGACGAGGCTCACCCCGACGAGTCGCGCTTCTCCAAGCTCGGGTTCTGGGGCGGCCCGCGGCCATGGACGGAGTCCGACATGGACGACAAGCGCATCGTCGAGATCGTGCGCCGTGAGCTGGACAACCTACCTGAAGCGCAGCGAGCGGTCGTCGTGATGCGAGATGTCGAGGGGCTCGAAGCGAAGGACGTCTGTAACGTTTTGGGCATCCAGGAGACACATCAACGCGTGCTCCTCCATCGCGCCCGAACCAAGCTTCGAGCCATCATCGAGAAGGAGCTCGGCGACCAACCATGAGTACCTGTCGAAGAGTCGCGCACGGACTGACCGAGCTGAGAGAAGGCGAGCTGTCTTTCTTCGAGCGGCTCGGCCTACGCGCGCACATGACGATCTGCCCTTCGTGCAGGAGGTACGTCGGGCAAGTCGACGCGACGATCGAGGGTCTCGGTCACTGCAAGGAGACTCTCTCCGAAGACGAGAGCCAGGCGCTCGTCGAGCGACTCAAGCAGAGACGTCGTTGATCGCCAAAGGCACGAGCAAGTCCAGGTTCTGTCCGAGCGACCGCAGGGTCGGCTAGCACTACTGCCGCAGCTTCACGGCGAACGAGAATTCCGCAGCCGGATCCAGCCAAAACACTGCTGCCGCAGTAAGCGAGTTTGGGTCTATTCGGCGGACATCCGCCCGGAACGTACTGCTGTACGTGAGGACGGATGGCCGTCGAAGAGGCCCAAAATCGCGACCTGCGGCAGTAGTGCTAGGAGGTAGGCTTGGTCGCGACGTACACGACGTGCTTGAAGCCGCCTTTTCCTGGTCTCTCGTAGCGTGTTTGAAAGCCGATCTTCGCCAAGCGCTTTTCGAAC
>JANYHY010000312.1 GCA_025362165.1 Myxococcales bacterium
ACAACGGCGGACTCGCCGGCCTCGAGCTCGCGATCGCGATCAAGGCGATGTCGGCGAAGGTGCCATCCGTGGACGTTCTCGTTGCGCCTCCGTTCACCGCGCTCGCGGCGATCGCTCACGAGATGGATGGCTCGCGCGTCATCGTGGGCGCTCAGAACATGCACAACAAGACGCACGGAGCATTCACGGGAGAGGTGAGCGCGCCGATGATCGCAGAGGCCGGCGCGACTTGGGTGATCCTCGGACACAGCGAGCGACGCCAACTCTTCGGAGAGACCGACGCGGGCGTCTCGGAGAAGGTGCACGTCGCAGCGCAAGCGAAGCTGGTGCCGATCGTATGCGTGGGCGAGACCCTCGAGGAGCGCGAGGCCGGTCACACGCTCAGCGTCGTCACCAAGCAAGTCACCGCCGTGATCGAAGCGCTGCGTGAGTGTCCTGACGCGGCTATCGCGTACGAGCCCGTGTGGGCCATCGGCACCGGCAAGACCGCATCCCCTGCAGACGCAGAAGAAGTGCACGCGCACATTCGCGCGATGCTCGAGCCGATCGATCACTTCGGCATGCGCACGCGCATCCTCTATGGAGGGAGCGTGAAGCCAGACAACGCAGTGGCGCTGCTCGCACAGGAGAACCTCGACGGCGCGCTCGTGGGCGGGGCGAGCTTGGACATCGCTTCGTTCAGTGCTATCGCCATGGCCGCCGAGGGGTTCGCCAAGGACGCAAGAGTCGATTGAGCCTCCATATGAGTGTAAAATGCACGCAATCCTAGAGCTGCTCGACATCCCGCTGCGGATCCTCCACGTCGTCGCGTGTGTGTTCCTCGTGTTCGTCGTGCTGTTGCAGCAAGGCAAAGGCGGCGGCATGGGCGCGGCGTTCGGCGGCGCGGCGACCAACCAGGTGTTCGGCGGTCGTGGCGCGGGCAACATCCTCACGCGTGCGACAGCGGTGTTCGCGACCATCTTCATGCTGACGAGCCTCTCGCTCGCGGCCGGCTCTTCATCGCAAGACCGCGCACTCACCGCGCGCTTGGAGCAAGAGAAGGCGAAGAAGGCAGAGCGCGGCACCGCGCGGCCAAAGTCTTCGGACACTCCGCCCACGCCAGCGCCGTCCAGCTCTCCCTGACGCGGATGCGCCCGCGCGCCGACGCTCTCGCGACTGTTGGAGCTGCGGTCCGTACTCTCGCTTCGCTCGAGCGTGCGGCACCGATCTCGACGGTCGCGATCAAGCTCGGCGCGATGGCGCTCGTCACGGCGATGGGGTTCTCGCACGTCTCGGACGACGACTACTCGCGCACCGTGATCGCGCAGACCTTCGCGCACTCGCCGAAGCTCGATCCAAGCGGCACGAGCTGGTTGCCGTTTCCGTTCTGGATCACGGGCGGCGCGATGATGATCGCAGGTCGGTCGTTGATGACCGCGCGAGTCGTCGCGTGGGTGCTCGGCGTGCTCGGCGCTCTCGGCCCGTACTGGACGCTGCGACACTTGCAAAATACACGTTGGCTCTCTTGGTTCGCGGCGGTCGTATGCGCTGTCTTGCCATGGAGCGTGTGGTTGAGCGCGGCCACCGTGCCCGAAGGTTGGACGGGGCCCGCCGTCGCGTGCGCGTTGCTCCTCGCGACGAGTGAGTCTCGCCGCGCGTGGCTGATTTCAGCCTCGCTCGCGCTCGCGGCGTCATTGTCGCGATACGAAGCGTGGCCAGCGTGCCTCGTGATCGCTGTCACGTTTCTCTTGCGCGCTCGCACCAAGGTGGCGCTCGATCGTCGCGCGCTCTTGATCGCGTGCGTCGTCGCGGCAGTCGGTCCGCTCGCGTGGATGGCGTGGAACGGATACGCGCACGGCGACCCGTTGCACTTCTTCGTGCGCGTCTCGACGTTCCGCCAAAACAGCGGGAGCGCTCCTCGCAGCATCGGCGCGCGCGTGCTGGAGTATCCGTCCGCGCTCGTCGTTCATTTTCCGATCGCAATCTTGAGCTTGGTTCTAGCGCTCTCTGTGCGTGACAGGCGCTCGCTGATCCTTCCTCTCGCAGGCGCGGGAGCCATCCTCGCGTTCCTCGTCGCAGGTGATTTGAGCGACGGCGCCCCCACGCATCATCCCGAGCGCGCGCTCGGCGCGATCACGACGTTGCTGGTCGCGCTCGCGGTGACGCGCCTCTCGATGGTCCCTCCACGTGCCCTGCGCGGAGCTCTCGCAGGCCTCACTCTCACGACGCTCTTGTCGATTGTGGGCGCAGAGCCAACGCCAGGCGCAGGAGACTCGGAGCGCCGCGATGCTCAGATCGCGCGCGGTCGCGCGTTGAGCACCGATCCGAACCTGAAGCTGATCGTGACGCCATGCCAATACGAGCACTTCGCGCTGATCGCTGCGACGGGCACGCCCGAGCGCTTCGACATCGATCCGATCACGCGCTCGCCTGTGACCGATGATTGCCCCCGCTTGCGGGCGCCGTGAGAGCGTCGCTCGTGACACGGCCCTTCTCCAACGAGAGGTGCCTACCCTCGAGCGAGAGGATTTCTGGATCGTGCGCCGCGACGATCAGCAAGCGACTCGACGCAAGCTCTCGAGCGATCGCCGTGAGCAGCTGGAGCCCGCGACGATCGAGGTTCTGATCGGGCTCGTCGAGCAACACGACGTCAGCGTCTCTCAAGAGCACACGCGCGATCGCGAGCCGCTGTCGTTGTCCCGCAGAGAGCGCGTTCACGTCCGCGTCCAGCTCGACTTCGAGTTCTACCTGCGCGAGCGCTGTGCGGAGCGACGCGTCTTGCGACGAAGGATGCAGAAAGGCGAACGCCTCGCGGATCGTCCCCTGCGCGGGCATGTGAGGTCGCTGTGGAAGGTAGGCCACGCGATGCCTCCACGCCTTGCTATCGATGGACTCGAGCGATACGCCATCGATCGTCAGAGCGCCGCGCTGATGACCGAGCAACCCGACGAGCGCGCGAAGCAGCGTGGATTTGCCGGATCCGTTCGCTCCAGCCAATAAGAGCGCGCCTTCCTTGCGATCGATGACGAGCTTCTTGATGGTCAGCGCATCGTGGCCTTCGAGGTAGCCGCCCGCCCAATCCGTGAACGTCAGCACGCTTACGTTCTTCGGGCACGGCGCCGTGCCTGTCGGCGCATCACTTGGACGCAACAGATCCTCCATCGCGCGACGTGCGTCTCGTGATCGCACGGACTCGAGCGTGCGTTGGACGAGCCCGATGAACGGCTGCAGCAGGATCAACGCGCTCGCCGCGGTCTCCAGCGGAGAGCGGTTGGCGGTCGCAAACAAAGCGACGACGACGAGCAGCGCGACCCCCAGTCCCGCGCGCGCGGCCAGAGCGTTCATCCAATCGACGCGAAACACCTGACGGCGCCAATCACCGAGTTTGACGTCTAGCTGCGCCAAGCGCGCCTCGCCTTGACCATGAGCGGCGAGCTCGACGCGACCAAGAACGCTGCTCATCAGAAACCGAAGCAGCTCGGTGAACCGCTGCCAGTTGCGCTTCGCGGCGCGCGCCACGAACATACGTCCGACAAGCACGGCCGCTCCGCCGACGATCGCCACCAAGATGCCGGCGATGAGCGGTCGCCCTGGGTGCAGCACGGCGAGAGCGATCGCGAAGGTGATCGCTGCGAGCCCATCCCCCCATAAACCAGGCA
>JANYHY010000343.1 GCA_025362165.1 Myxococcales bacterium
GCGTGCTCGGCGCGCAACACCTCGCGGACCTTTGGCTTCCGGGGCCGGAAGACTGGACGGTCGCCGCGCGGGTCGCCCTCGCGACGCTGCTGTCGCTCTTGGCGTTGGTGGCGGCGCTCTTGGCAGCGATCTCGCTCGCGCAGCCGCTCTCCGGGTTCGCGCTCGAAGCGATCGTGCGTCGACAGGATCGCGCGCTAGGACTGCCTGCGTGGCCAGCGCTCCCGCTCGCGCGCACGATGGCTCACACCTTGGGCGCCACGCTCCTCGGCCTCGCAGTGTGGTGTGTGGTCGTCGGCGGCCTCTCGCTGGCTGGCCTTCTACTGCCCGTGCTGCTCGTCGTCACCATCCCGCTGAAGGTGTTCGCTTCTGCGCTCCTCATCGCGTGGGATCTGCTCGACTACCCGTTCGGACTGCGTGGCGTCGGGATCGTGGCGCGCTTGCAGTTCATCACGAACAACTTTGGTGCGGTGATGTGCTTCGGGTTGCTCGGGGCGCTGGTCGCGCTGACTCCCGGCGCAGGCCTGCTGTTGCTGCCGTTCGGCGTGGCGGGGGCGGCGCGATTGGTCGCGCGATCGCAGGACGCAACCCCATGAATCGCTGATGCCGAGCTTCTGACTCGCCACAGTGGCAGCCGTTGCTCTAGTGTGGACATCAATGGCCAAAGCGCAGAGAGCGAGCACTTCCGCCGCGAAGAAGCCTGCGGTCAATCGCAAAGGACGAGAGCCGCTCACGCGAGATCGAATCGCGACCAGCGCGCTCGATCTCATCGAGAAGATCGGGCTCGAAGCGTTCAGCACGCGCAGACTCGGCGCGGCGCTCGGCTGCGAGGCGATGGCTCTGTACAACCACTACCCGAGCAAGGACGCCGTGCTCGACGCAGTCGTCGAGAGGATGATGCGCAAGCTCACTGTGCCGCCTCGCGATCCGCGAGGATGGCCGGAGCGCGCGCGTACGTTCGCTCGATCGTATCGGGCGTTGAGCCGCATGCACCCGCACGCGTTCCCGCTCGCGGCGACGCGGCGCTTCAACACGCCCGAGTCGCTCGCGTTCCTCGACGACATCTTCCGCGCGTTTAGCGAGGATGGCTTGAGCCCGAAAGAGACGCTCTACGTGTTCCGCACGGTGGCGAACTTCTGCAACGGCACCGTGCTCGACGAGCTCGCGGGGCTCGCGCGCGCCGCTGCTCCCCAACCTGAGTGGCCAGGCAACGCGCACCCGCACCTGCTCGAGGTCGCCCCCTTCATGTCGCCCACGCACGCCGACGACGTGTTCGAAGTTGGTCTTTCGGTGATCCTGGACGGGTTGGTTCGCCAAGTCGGCGCGTGGCGAATGCGATGATCAGAGCTCTGCGCGCACCAGGACGAACTTGTTGCAGAGATCTTTGTCGGTGAGCTCCTTGTAGCTCTTCGCGCCTGCTTCGCTGCGTAAGCCTCCCGTGCGCGAGTGCTCGGTGACGAAGAACATGACCTTGACGCCCTTCTCCTTTTGCTGCTTGACCCACGTGGTGAACGCGGCGCCGCTGGAGACGAACGCGGGGATCTTGTTGCCGCTGTAGAAGTTCTCGCCCTTCCAGTTCATCTGGTATGCGACGAGCGGCTCGCTCGGGTCTTGGCGGTTGTCGTAGTACGCCTGGATGACCTCACGCTGACCCCAGTGTGGAGCCGTGCGGACCATGTACACATCGAGGCCCCAGACAGCCCAGACGAACGCGAAGGCTATCGAGGTGACCGCGACGTAACGCCGGATCCCTTGCGCGACGAACGCCACCGCGATGACGCATGCGATGATCGAGAACGCCGTGATCACCGCGTTGAAGTCCAGCGACTCGGGCCACGCGCGCCGGTAGTTGTACGTGAACAGGTGCAAGAGACGGATCGCGCCGGGCTGATCTGCGTTGTCTGGTTTGATGGAGAGATCTCTGCCGACGATGCCGAGCAAGAACGCACTGCCGAGCGCGGCGCCGCCGATCATGATGCGCTCGTGAGACTTCGCGGGATCGAGCAGCTCGCTCTCTCCATCCTCTGGGGGCTCGGCCTTGGCGAGTGATTCGTCTCCGGTGGCGGCCTCTCCACGGTATGCCGATTTTGCTGCGAGGCGTTTCTTCTGCGTGACGTTCGGCGCGAAGACATCTGCCCAACCGAAGCGCAGCGCGAGCGCGAGACCCACGAGGCCGATGCCGATGTACATCAGGCGCTTGTCGATCGACTGCCACGACGCGACGTGATCGCCCCAAGTGCTGCCGCCAGTCCACGCTGTCACGAGGACGACGGTGACGACGAGCGCCCCGACCAGGCCTGTGGCGATCGGCACCCAGCCGAGCCCGCGCGCGATCGCTTTGCCCTCGAGCATCTCGTCGAGCACGACTCCGATGAGCATCGCGACGGGCGGCACCGCGGGGAAGATGTAGTGGTGGAACTTCGTGCCCATGAACGCGAAGAGCGTGAACGCGAAGACGAACCACATGACGAAGAACACGCTCCCGTCACCCTTCACGGCCGAGACAGGCTCTGCGCCCTCTGCGTTTCCAGTGATCGCGCGCAGGATTCGATCGCCTGCGTCGCTCTTGCGGAGCCAGTAAATCAGGCCCAAAGGCGCGAAGCCAGTCCACGGGAAGAACGCGTAGCCGAGCTGCCAGACATAGAAGCGGAAGCTCGTGTCGTCGCCCTCGTTCGTGTCGTGCACGTGCGAGAAGGCGCGGTTGAACATGTCGTGGAAGATGAGCCGATCGGTGAACGGCGATCCATGGCGCACGTACATCGCGACGAACCACGGAATCGCTACGATGAGGATCACGAGCAGGCCACCCACGATCTCGAAGTTGACGATCTCCTTCCACCTGCGCGTGGATGCGACGTAGGCGAAGCCGCACAACATCGGGAGACCAAAGCCCGCAGGGCCTTTGCCCATCGTCGCGATCGCCGCCATGAACCAAGCCGCGAGGTAGTACAGGCGCTGTCGGCGTCGCTCGCCCCAGTTCATGTACAAGAGCGCGGACACACCACCCGCCCACAAGAGCGCTTGAACGACGGGCTCGAAGCCGCCGAAGAGGTGCAGCAAGATCTGTCGAATGCCCTCGGAGTGACCGGTCAACCCGTCGACGGAGTTCTTCGGAATGGACGCAGGGTGCTGGAGCTGACAGGCCTCGTTGCCGGGCAAGCCGCAGTTGCCGCCGCCCGAGCCGCTGCGAAACTCGTCCCAGTGCGCGCGGAAGCCGTGCTGCCCGTTGCCGTGGAGCACGAGCTCCATGTTGCGCGATGCGAGATAGAGGATCTGCGGGATGGCGCAGATCAAGACAGTGCCGAACACGAGGTGCCAAGCGGACAACCGAAGCTTCACGTCACCGACGCGCAGCTCGTAGAGCTTCGCGAGCTCGCCTTCGCCGGTGTTGAGGCCGAGCAACAACAGGCCCATGGCGCCGGTCATCGACGCGACGAACGGCATGTCCGTCATGGTCTGGTGGCAGAGGAAGTACCAGTCGGGCATCGTCGCGAGCACGAGCCCGCCGATGAACGCCGCGCGACGTCCCCACACCTTCGCCGCGCCCTTGTAGAGCAAGTACATCGCGAGCGTGGTCAGCAAGAAGTTTGGCGCGCGCACGACCCACTCTGGGTGAGCGTTCGCGGTGCCATCCATGCCGAGCAGCATCTTGTCGGGCATGTAGTGCGTGCCCAGCGACGCCATCGACACCGCTTGCATCCAGAAGTTCAGGATTGGCTTGGACCAGAACCAGCCGTCTTGCGCCCACCAGAGCGAGACCCAATCGTCTCTCGCGAGCATCTCCCGCGCGACCTCGCCGTAGTGCGTCTCCCACGGATCCCAGAGCGAGTAGCTCCCGAGCGTCGGCAAATACAAAAGCCCTGCGGCGGTGACCAACCAGAAGCCGTGTCGCAGCCAAAAAGGCCGCGCGGCGCCTGACTCGTCTTTCGCGAGCGGTCCCAATTTCACGCCGAGATCGAAGACAGCGATCGTGAGCCCGATGAACGCCGCAGGCACCAGAATCGCCCAGTGCCACTGGTGGCCCAAGCCGCTCTGGCCGCCCATCAGCGACAAGCAGAACAACACGAGCGCCGCGACTGCCGCGAAGATCGGCGACGCGAGGTGCTTGATGTCGACGGCGGTCGCGACGTCGTCATCGCGTGTGTCGTCGAAAGACCCGACGATGTCCATCACGCCCCAAGCCGCTATCGCGACCAGCAGGAGCCCGAGAGGCACGCCCATCCGCAGCTGCCCATTGTGCGCCATGAGCAAAAACAGGATCGTCGCGGACACGAGCGT
The DNA here is from genome assembly GCA_025362165.1 of Myxococcales bacterium. Taxonomy (GTDB): domain Bacteria; phylum Myxococcota_A; class Polyangia; order Polyangiales; family Polyangiaceae; genus JANYHY01. Next base: position 4,276 of record JANYHY010000343.1, read on the forward strand.
GGTGATGCCGCCGCGCTTCCAACGCAGGGGATTGCCGCGCGCGAAGAGCGACTTCTCGTCGTCCTTGGACTCGTCCTCTTCGTGCTCCTCTTCAGAGGCTAATTCGGAGGCGGACTCTTGGTCGTCGTTCGACGCGGATTTCTCTTCGCCGTCCGATGCGTCGGCCGCAGCAGGCTTCTCGGCGTCATCCTTCCCGTCGACGGAGTCGTCGTCAGGCGTTTCAGCGTCTTTCGGTTCGGTCGGATCTGCCATGGGGCGCGTTGCGGCAATAGCAATTGATCGTACCAAAGGCACGAGCAATTCAGGGTTTGTCCTCGTCACCTGCAAGGGTCAGCGAGGAGTGGATCGTGCCAAAGGCACGCGCAATTCAGGGTTTGTCGGGGACGGCTTGGAGCTTGGCAAGCGAACGACCAGACCGCGTTCGACATATCACGCGACAGAAGCGAGACAGCCGCGTGCTCAGTCGCCGTTGA
>JANYHY010000388.1 GCA_025362165.1 Myxococcales bacterium
GCTCGACTACGTGCTGGAGGAGGAGGGGTCGCTGCCAACTCTCGCCGAGCTTCTCGATCGAACGCGAGCAACAACTCTTCCGAAGACGACGCCGTTTCCTCAAGCGGACGACATGCGCCGAGTGATTGACATTGTCGACGCCGTCGCCCTGGGCCGTGAGTCGAAGACGGAGATCGCCAAACTCTACGACTTCGACCAGCGACAGGCGGACTATTACGCGAACGCGGCGAGCTTCCTGGGGCTGTTGGAGCGCAGCGAGAACGGGTTCTTGCTCTCCCCGGTTGGTCGCAATCTTCGTTCGGGCACCCTCGCACACCGAAACATTCTCGTCAGCGAGCTCGTGGCATCACTGCCCGTGTTTCGTGACGCGCTGGTTTCGATTCTCGAGCAGAACGCGGCGCCCGACTCTGCGACCGTGGAGCGATGGATCATCAACTCGACGATGCTCTCAGGGGCAACGCCCCGCCGACGCGCAGCAACGGTTCTATCCTGGGCAATTTGGGTCGCACGCACGCTCGGTGGGAGAGGAGGGGATCCTGATGGGGTCGGAACTCGTTCATAAACAAGCATACAATTACCTTCTCGGGCACGCGAAAGCCGCGACAAGGTTCACCTACGCGGAGATCGCAGCGGCAGTCACTTCGTGGAAGAAGCAGTCCACGTGGACCACATACGTATCGAAGCAGCTTCGCGGCTACGTAGACCGTCACGGCGACCAGTGGTCCGTAAAGGCGACGTTCGCCCAACTCAGTTTCGACGACTACCGAGGTGGCGCCACGCAGGTTCGTATCCCGGTTCCAAAGTGGAATAGGCGGACCTACGATCAGGTCGTCTCGTACGAGTTTCTTCTTCCACTGACTCGAGAGGACAAGCTCCGCGCCGCCCTCGACAAGTTGTTCTACCGTGAGGAACTCGAGAAGCGAACCCGCGAGTTCCAGGAGGCCGAGCTTGCCGAACTCGGGGAGGTCATCGCGCCCATGCCCCGCGAATCGGAGGACGCGTATCGGGATCGCGTCATCGACCAGGTGGCGGCACTCATCGGCGGCTACTCGATCAGCCATGTGAACGGCCGGTTCCGTGCGACGGACAATGTCGTTTCGCGGACCGCTGCCGCGAGGATGCTCGTTGAGCAGCAGCGATACCTAATCGACGAGACAACTGCCGTGGTTCGCTTCATCGTTCGTTGCCCGAACAGCAAGGTCGATCACGGCGAACGGTTCGACCACCGAACCCGAGGAGACAGAACCCGTCTCCAACAAGATGTTCGGCTCATACGAACGCTCTTCTTCCACTACTTCGTGGAGGCCGTCGCTGGCACGATCCAGGGCGAGGACGTGATCTGGCTTATGGAGAACTCGCCGACCGAGGGCTTGGTGAACTACGCCTTCGAGAAGGTCGCGCCCGAAAACGGAGGGGGAGATGGCAACGACGTGGGCGTCTTGACTCCGAGCCAAGACAACGACGCTGAAGAAGTCGACGGCGAAGAAACGTTCTGAGCTCGGGGCACTCATAGGGTCCTTCCGCCTTCGGCGTCAGGATGACAAGAGGGTCGTGGACGCTCTCGCGTCGCTTCGAGAAGAAGGCAAGAAGGAGGGCGCGATTTCCGATGCGCTCTTCTGGCTTTTCCTTTACACCGTCAACCATGAGAATCCCGGCGAAAGGGATCGCAAAGACCCCGCTGCTGGCTTCGCTCGATGATGCGCGGGCCAAGGATGCAGACTGGCGAAACGGGCGCACCTTCAGCCTCGTCTATTGGGCGGGCGATGACGTGCTCGAGGTCCTGCACGACGCGTTCATGAAGTACTTTTCGGAGAACGCGCTCAACCCGCTCGCGTTTCCTAGCTTGAAGCGGTTCGAGTCCGAGGTCGTCGCGATGGCCGGCAACCTGCTCGGGCACCCGAGCGTGGCGGGATCGATGACCAGCGGCGGCAGCGAGAGCATCTTGATGGCGGTCAAGACCGCGCGCGATTGGGCGCGCAGCCATCGACCCAACATCAAAGAGCCGGAGATGGTGCTGCCAATCAGCGTGCACCCCGCGTTTCAAAAGGCCGCGCACTACCTCGGCGTGAAGGCCGTGCACACTCCCATCGACGCTGGGTTTCGCGCCGACGCGGCCGCGATGAAATCTGCGATCACCGACAACACGATCTTGCTCGTGGGCTCTGCGCCGGCGTACCCGCATGGCGTCGTCGATCCCATCACGGAGATCGCAACGCTCGCGCTCGACCGAGAGTTGCTCTGCCATGTGGACGCGTGCGTGGGCGGCTTCATGCTGCCGTGGGTCAAGAAGCTCGGCTACGCGGTGCCGGACTTCGACTTCAGCGTGCCGGGCGTGACGAGCATGTCCGCGGACGTCCACAAATATGGCTTCGCTGCGAAGGGCGCGTCTTGCGTGCTCTATCGATCGCGGGAGCTGCGGCGGCACCAATACGTCGCATACGCGGACTGGCCCGGCGGGTTGTACGGATCACCGTCTGCGGCGGGCACTCGACCTGGAGGCCCGATCGCTGCGGCGTGGGCCGTGCTCCAACACCTCGGTGAAGATGGGTACTTGCGCATCGCGCAGCAATCGATGACGACCGCGCGCGCTGTGATGGATGGCATCCGCGCGATCCCCGAGCTTCGCGTGATGGGCGAGCCGACGATGTCCATCTTCGCGTTCGACTCGGCGGCGGTCGACGTGTACGCGCTCGCAGACGCGATGGACCGACGCGGATGGCACCTCGATCGGCAGCAGAAGCCTCCGTCGCTCCACATGATGATCACGCCCGCGCACGCGCCCCACGTCGCCGAGATCCTGGCAGACCTCGAGAAGTCCGTGGCGGAGGTGCGCGGCTCGACCGCCGCCAGCGCGGGGTCCGCGGCGATGTACGGGATGCTCGGCGCGCTGCCGGATCGCTCTCAGGTCAACGAGTTCATCCTCGAGTTCATGGATAGCTTGGACGCGAAGAGCTAGCGACCGAGCCGGTGAACACGGTCACTGCGTCGTCTTTGTAGATCGTCTTGATTTTAGGGCGTTTGGTGAGCTCGGTCGCGAGTTCCATGTGGCGATTGGAGATGACGAACACGTCTGCGCCGTCGCACGAGCTCGCCCAATCATCCTTGACGAACAAGAGGCGTCGCATGCGGCGCGCGCGCTCCGTGCCCAGCACCTCGAAGCGCACGTCGAACGCGACGCGCCCTTCGAGCCGCGGCTCCTTCCACATGAGCCAATCGGCGAGCGTGTCGGAGGCGATGACGGTCGATCGATCGCTCGTCTCCCGCTCGATGGCGCCGAGCGCCTCGTTGGGGAAGTCCGACTCGAGCGTGGACGTCTTGGTGGTCACCAAGTGCACGAGCCCCACGAGCGTGAGCGCTCCGAAGATCGGCACGAGCGCTTTGTAGGGCGCGCCTCCGCCGCGATCGACGAGGCTCGGGAAGGCCACGTCGATCAGAGACGGGAGCCACATCGCCGAGGCCAACGCGAGCCAGACGATGTTGCGGCTCGACGTCGCCGACGTGACCGTCAACAACACCAAGAGGACACCCGCGAACGGCGTCAACGACCTGCGCGCGCGCCACAGCACGAGCCCGAGCACCGGCAAGAACACGAAGAACAGCGGCTCGCGCGACAGACTCGGCGCGGCCCACTCGGTGATGATCTCGCGCCCCGGGAACGTGAGGAGATCGCGGTAATAGAAGAACACGCGCGGCCCATACACCGACGCAAACGGAGCGGCCGCAGCACACACGCCGAAGAGCAGCCCGCGCAGCGCGTGTCGAGGCTCACGCCAACCGACGAGCTGCAGCAGCCCTCGAAGGCCCACGACGATCGCGCCCAGCAGCACACCGCCGTGCAGGTTCGCCCAGAGGATCAGGATCGGCCACACGAGGTGCGTGCGCGGTGATGGCTTCTCGATGTCGCGCGCGAGCAGCACGATCACGAGCGCGAACGCAAGCTGCGAGAAGCTCTGCGCGCGTGCGGAGGTGTTGGCGCTCGCGAGCCCGATCGCAAGCAGCCCCGCGAGGAGCACCGAGAATGGCGAAGCGCGACGCGCGGCGAAGCTCGTGATGATCGCGAGCGCCCCGGTCAAGAGCAGGACGTGCACGAGCAGCACCGCGTGAAGTCCGCCGACGCCGTGCACCGCGTAGAACGCGAGCTGCGCTCCCCACTGTTGATCGATCCACGGAGTCTTGTCGGTCCAGTACGTGAGCGTGTCGATCTGGGGCAACTCGAAGCGCGCGATCTGGCGACCTGCCAACAGCGTGAGGTACGTGTCTTGTCCTACGAGCTTGTGACCTCCCCAACAGAGCAGCGCGGGCCACGCGAGCGCCGGCGCCCAGCGAGGAGACGTCCAGCTCACTCGACCTCGAGCACGATCTTGCCGAACGCTTCACGCGCCTCGAGCGCGCGATGCGCCTCTCGCGCCTCCCAGAGCGGGAGCACACGATCGACGATCGGCCGTAATTTACCGGCGTTCACGTGATCGAGGATCGTGAAGAGATCGCCCTTCTGCCCCATCGTCGAGCCGAGGATCTCGACTTGGCGAAAGAAGATCTGCCGCAGATCGATCTCCGGCTTGAAGCCAGACGTCGCGCCGCACGTCACGACGCGTCCGCCCCAACGCGTGGCCTTGACGCTGTGCTGGAAGACCTCTCCGCCGACGTGCTCGATGACCACGTCCACGCCGCGCTTGTTCGTGATGCGCTTGCACTCGGCGACGAAGTCTTGCGTCGTGTAGTTGATGACATGATCG
>JANYHY010000390.1 GCA_025362165.1 Myxococcales bacterium
CTCGAGGCGATCGCGAGCTACGCGTGGCCGGGCAACGTGCGGGAGCTGATGCACAACATGCAGCGCCTCGCAGCGCTCCGCGCGCCGCGGATCGATCGCGAGCACCTCCCTCGAGAGCTGCGCGCCGCCGCTATCAAGGCACCGCTCGACGAGAAAGACGAGGTGCGGCGTGCGCTCGACCAAACAGGCGGTAACATCAGTCACGCGGCGGCGCAGCTGGGGATCACGCGGCACGGGTTGAAGAAGCGGATGCTCCGCCTAGGAATGAGGTCGAAGTCTTGAAATATGCATCACTCCTCTGCTTGGTCTTTGCGTGCGGCGGGCCAGTCTCGTCGTCGCCGTCTCACGACGCCGGCACGGACGCGATCTCCGAGCCGACATGCGCGAGCATCGGCGCGCCCGTGAATGTCGTGGCCAACGACGATTTCGGGTATCCCACGTACGCGATCCACGGGTGTCGGATGGCGTACGTGGACGCGAACAGCCAGAACCTCGTCTTGCGCGACTTGACCACTGGGATCGAGACGACGCTGGATCAGGCTGCGAACAAGCCCAAACGACCATCCATCGCTTCAGACGTGATCGCGTGGGAGGTCACGCTCACGAACCCTGACGCGTACCAATCGGTGCGCGCTTTCTACGGCGGGGCCATGCACGTCATCGACGCACCGGCGTCGTACGGCGCGATCGGCGAGCCTGCAGTAGCTCGAGGGGTTGTCGTCGTGACGGCGTTCAAGACCAACGCGTTCGACTCCGACACTGACGTGTTCGCGTTCGACGTCGCCAGCGGCAAGCTCACGCCTGTGGTGGTCGCCTCTTCGCAACAACGCTTCGCTGCGGTGAGCGATGGTCTGATCGCGGTCACGGACTTCTCCGAAGATCCGAAGGGATATTTCACCGGCAGCGGGACCGATCTTGCGGACCTCGGAGTCTTCAAGCGCGCGACGCAGACCTACGACGTGCGCAAACACCCCGGAAAAGACGCCTTCCCCACGATCATTTCGGGTGACGTGCTTGGGTATCTTCATTGGGGAGACGTGCACCCGGAGCCGAAGCTCGAGGCATACACGCTCTACACGGCGCACGTGAGCGCGGACCCATCTACGGATGCGCGCGTCGCCGACGTGACCAACGCCGTCCGCTACCTGCGACCATCCGCGAGCGCGGGGAGCCTGGAGTGGGTGACGACGACGCCGAGCGGCGGGTCCATCTTGTGGCGCAGCGATCTCGTCGCCCCGCCGGTCGCCGCGCTCGATCTGAAGACGGAGACGATGTTCGCGCCTGCATCGTTCGAGACGGGCACGCTCGTCGCGCGGGGGGCGTCGCTCGTCGTCGTCCCCCGCTGACACTGCTGCGCAGGTCGCGAACTCGCTTACTGCGGCAGCAGTGTCAGTGTCAGGTGCGGGGGCGCGCCGGTCGCGCTAAGCTGGTCGTGTGGAAGAGTTGATTGAAGCGGCGGGTGGTTACGGGCCTCCTCCTGGATATGGTCCACCGCCTGGTGGTGGGTATGGTCCGCCCCAAGGTCCACCGGGGTTTGGCCCGCCGGGCGGGTATGGTCCTCCACCCGGCGGCTACGGCGCGCCTCCTGGCGGCTTCGGGCCAGGGATGGTGGGTCCGCCGCCAGGATTCGGCGGACAGCAACCTCGAAATCACGGCCTCGCGATCGCGTCGATGATCGTCGGGATCATCTCGGTCTTTCCGGGCTGCTGCTGCGGCGGGTTTGGGATGCCGATGCCGATCGCGGCGATCGTCATGGGCATCATCGCGCACCAGAAGATCAAAGCGATGCCGTATCAGTACACTGGCGGCGGGTTTGCGATCGCGGGCATCGTCCTGGCGTGTTTTGGCCTCATGTTCGATGTGTTCTCGTTGTTCTCCACGATCGATGACTCGATGCGATCGAGTTATGGCGGCGGGTTCTAGCTCACCATTAGCTGAGGAGATCGGCGGCGTCGGTGAGTGTGTTGTCGTCGTTGGTGATCATGTCGATGGGAGCGCGCGAGAAAATTTTGGCCGCGGCCGCCCACCTCTTGTCGTTGTGGTCCAAAGCCCAGGTGGCGTGATCGATCAAGAGCGCGAGTTCGATCGTGCGACCAAGAGTCAGGGCGAATCTTCGAGCTCCGGCTTCGACGATCTCTCGCTTATCCATTCTCGTCGCGATCCATGACTTCGCGTGCGTGAACGCTTGGCGCGCGATTTCGGCTGTTTCACGCAGCGAAACGTGTGCATGTTGCAAGCATCGATCAACCTCGCGCTCCAACGGCTCAAGCCCTCCGCCTTTGGCGAGCCCGCGCAGGACATCGAGCGACAGCACGTTGGTCGTGCCCTCCCAGATCGGGAGCACTTGCGCGTCTCGCAACAACCGCGGCAGTCCGGTGTCCTCGACGTACCCTGCGCCACCGAATGACTCGAGCGCCTCGCTGGTCACCGCGACGGCCTGCTTGCCAGTCACGAGCTTGGTCATGGGCACGAGCAGTCGCATCAGCGCGCGCTCGTGATCGGAGCTCGTGTCCGCTTCGTCCTTGCCGAGGAGCTCCACCGAGCGGAACGCGATCAAGAACGCGCCAGCCGCCTCCGCCTCGATCGCCGCGAGCGTCTCTCGGTGCAGCGGCTTCTGAGCGAGAGGCGCACCGAACGCGACGCGTCGCCGGCTGTAGTCCGACGAGAGCATCAACGCGCGCCTCATCCCCGACGCCGCGCAGACCGAGTTCCACGTGCGAGTGATGGCGAGCATGGGCGTGATGTGTTTGACGCCGTCGCGCTCGCCGATCACCGCCGTGGCGCGCGCACCGTCGAGCGTGAGCTCCGCGGTGGGCACCATGCGCGTACCGAGTTTGTCCTTGAGTCGGTTGATCTGGATGCCGTTGAGCTTCCCTTGCTCGTCGCGCGTCTCCACGTAGAAGAGCGCGAGGCCGCTGCTCCCGGGCGGGTTGCCTTCGGGTCGCGCGAGCGTGAGCGCCATCTGAGACGTCGTCGCGCTCGTGAACCATTTGGTGCCGAAGAGCTGCCAGTGATCGCCGTCGCGCTTGGCGACCGTTTGCGAGATGGCGACGTCGCTGCCGCCGGTCCTCTCCGTCATCCACTGCCCGCTCGTCCAAGCGTGGTCGGGATTTCGCGAGATGAGGCGAGGGACCGCGTGATCCACAAGCGCCTTGTTTTTGGCTGTGATCAGCGATCGCGCCGCGCCGTCCGTCATCGCGAGCGGGCACGAGTAGACGTGCCACGCTGGCTCGATCAAGTGGACGAGAGAGAACTGATGGATGCGCGAAAGCGCGCCGTGCTTGCGCTCGTAGGCCGTCGCGATGACACCCTTCTCGGCCGTGATGCGCGCGGCGTCCCTCCACATGGAAGTGAGATCGATCCGATCGATTCGGTTGCCCCAGGCGTCCCACGACACGAGCCGCGGCTCCTCGTCTTGCTCCGCGATCGTCCGCGCGAACAGGCTCGCAGAGAGCGCGGACACTTCGCGCAGCGTCGGCTCGATCTCGCGACGCGCGTCATCGGGCAACACGCGCGTGAGGTACGATCTGAGGAGGGCGTCTTGCTCGAAGGGATCCGAGAGCTGAGGAGGCGTCTGGAAGAAGGCCATCTCCAGACGATAATCCCTTTTCAGGCTGCTTGGCCGAGTCGGATCTTGTCGCGCTGACCGTGACCGAAGAACACCCGCAACGCCTGATGCAGCTCGCCGAAGCGATTGCGCGAGAGGAAGCGCCGCTCGAGCCCGTGCACGAACCGAGCGGCAGACTCGTTCGCGACGCGATAGCGCCGACCGAGGTCGGAGCGCTCTTCGTGTTGAAAGCGCACGCGCTCATAGAGCCTTGATCGCAGCCGCGCGCTCGAACGAACGTCGAAGCGCACGATCGCGGCTCCGAGCACGACCCACTTGTCGACCTCCGCCTGCAGCTCCATCTCGAGCGCCGTAGTCTCGCGGCCGATGTGCGCTCGGTGTGAAAGATACACGAAGTGGCTGACCCCCTCGATCAGCTGACAAATCGGATCGAGGTCCTCGCTCTCGAGATCCACGACGGCTCTCTGTAGCGCGGGCACGTGCAGCGCGATCTCGAGCGCGCCCTCGCTCTCGCGGACGATCAGAGACTCGCGCCCGCCATCCGCCGACACCATGAAGGGCCCCACGTCGGCCACTCGATCGATGCGATACAGACGCTCGAGCGACCCTTGAATCGCGGTCGCCATCGCTCGCTCGCGCACCAGACCAACGCCGTTGCCGCAGAGCAGCGACGTGCTCAATGAAGCACTCCTTTGACCGGGCGCGTCGGCACGAGCCCTTGCTCGGTCAGCGCGCCAGCGATGCGCTCGCTGCCTGTTTTAAGCCACCGTTCGTACAGCTTCACGAGGTGCTTGCTGCCAGTGGGTGCGTGCGCGAGCGCGGCGTCGGCGACGTCCGCGATGACAGTCACGAAACCCTCGAAGTGCGACGCGAGCTCGCCGAAGATGTCGATCGTGAGGGCTTGCTGCTCCAAGGAGCGCGTCGAGGAGCCTGTCCGAAGCATCGAGCTCGCGCCGCCGTACGCGCGCGCTCCGATGCCGGAGACGTAGCTCTGATCGATCCCGCGGGCCTCGAAGTGGTCTCCGAAGAAGCCGCTCACATAAAGCACGCCGTCGCCGAGAGCGCGCAGCTTCTCGAAGCGCGTCGCCGCCTCTGGCTCGTGGATGGCTTCGTCCAACAAGAAGGCTAGAGGGCGGTGGAGAGTCTCGTCGTGCCCTCGCTCGGGACGGCTGAACTCGCTCAAAAGGCCGACGAGATAGGCGCTCGCCCCGTTGGAAGCCTCGACCTTCTTGGTCCGAAGAGACTCACCGACCAGGTCGTTGAAGAACACCTCGAGAGAACCAGCAGTGACGATTGACATCCGACACCTCCCCTCTTGTGTAAGTCATGGAAGATAGTTGTGCAATTTCAGCGCGTTTTGTGGTCACCGCTCGCCTGCCTGTCAGCACTTGGCGCCGCGAGTGCCACTCCGCTATCGCGGCATGGTGTCAAGCTAACAAGCCGTAGAAATCGCTGATAGGACGAGCAGTTATCCACAGGCACCCCCGCAAGGATCTTCACCAGCGACCCTTGACGGCCCTCCTCCAACGGTTACCTTCCGCCCTGCTGCTGGCACTCATCAAGGGTGAGTGCTAACAACCCGCCCACCAAGGCAACCACCACGGGTCCCCCGTATCGGGGAGACCGGGAAACACAAAGGAGACCACATTATGGCCACGATTCGTCCGCTGCAGGACCGAGTTCTCATCAAGCGCGTGAAGGAAGAGGAGATGTCGAAGGGTGGAATCATCATCCCCGACACCGCCAAAGAGAAGCCCATCGAGGGCGAAGTGATCGCCGTCGGCAACGGCAAGGTGCTCGAGGACGGCAAGGTCCGCGCGCTCGACGTGAAGGTCGGCGACCGCGTCCTCTTCGGCAAGTACAGCGGCACCGAGGTCAAGATCGACGGTGAAGAGCGCGTCGTGCTCCGCGAGGACGACATCCTCGGCGTCATCGTCAAGTGATCAAGACAGAAGCAAGGAACTAGAAAAAAATGGCAGCCAAAGAAATCGTCTACACCGAGTCCGCTCGTAACCTCATCCTCGCTGGCGTCAACGCGCTCGCGGACGCAGTGAAGGTCACGCTCGGCCCCAAGGGTCGCAACGTCGTCATCGAGAAGAGCTTCGGCTCTCCTACGGTGACCAAGGATGGCGTCACCGTCGCCAAGGAAATCGAGCTCGAGAATCGCTTCGAGAACATGGGCGCGCAGATGGTCCGCGAAGTCGCGAGCAAGACCAGCGACGTCGCCGGCGACGGCACCACCACCGCCACGGTCCTCGCGCAGGCGATCTACCGTGAGGGCAGCAAGCTCGTCGCGGCGGGTCACAACCCGATGGAGCTCAAGCGCGGCATCGACAAGGCCGTCGAGACGCTCGTCGAAGCCCTCAAGAAGATGGCGAAGACGACCAAGGATCAAAAAGAGATCGAGCACGTCGGCACCATCAGCGCGAACGGCGACAAGGAAATCGGCGGCAAGCTCGCCGAGGCCATGCAGAAGGTCGGCAAAGAGGGCGTCATCACCGTCGAGGAGTCGAAGACGGCGGAGACCACGCTCGAAGTCGTCGAGGGCATGCAGTTCGATCGCGGCTATTTGTCGCCGTATTTCGTGACTGACCCCGAGCGCATGGAAGCCGTGCTCGAGGACGCATACATCCTCATCTGCGAGAAGAAGATCTCGAACATGAAGGACTTGCTCCCCGTGCTCGAGGCGATCGCGCGTAGCCAGAAGCCGCTCCTCATCCTCTCCGAGGACATCGAGGGCGAGGCGCTCGCGACGCTCGTCGTCAACAAGCTCAAGGGCACACTCCACTGCGCCGCCGCCAAAGCCCCGGGCTTCGGTGATCGCCGCAAGGAGATGCTCAAGGACATCGCGTTCCTCACGGGCGGCTCGGTCATCGCCGAGGAGCTCGGTCTCAAGCTCGAGAACGTCACGCTGAGCGACCTCGGTCGTGCAAAGCGCGTCACGCTCGACAAGGACAACACCACCATCATCGACGGCGCGGGCGACAAGACCAAGATTCAGGGTCGCATCGCAGAGATTCGCGCGCAGGTCGAGAACACCACCAGCGACTACGATCGTGAGAAGCTCCAAGAGCGCCTCGCGAAGCTCGTCGGCGGTGTCGCGGTCGTCAAGGTCGGCGCTGCGACCGAGACCGAGATGAAAGAGAAGAAGGCGCGCGTTGAAGACGCGCTCCACGCCACGCGCGCAGCCGTGGAAGAGGGCATCGTCGCCGGCGGCGGCGTGGCGCTCATCCGCGCGCAGCACGCGCTCGACGCGCTGAAGGTCAACGACGAGCAGAAGTTCGGCGTTCAGATCATCCGTCGCGCGATCGAGGAGCCCCTCCGCCAGATCGTTCAGAACGCCGGGCTGGAAGGCTCGATCGTCGTGAACAAGGTCAAAGAAGGCAAAGGCGACTTCGGCTACAACGCGGCCACCGACCAGTACGGCGAGCTGCTCGCGCAGGGCGTCATCGACCCGGTGAAGGTCGTCCGC